>SMYC01000335.1 GCA_004356105.1 Acidobacteriota bacterium
CCGCCGCATCGATCGCAACCTCGCTCCGGCCTTCGAGGCTCGAGGAGGCCCAGAGAAAGTGAATATTGTGCGGGTAGTAGCCAATCGGATAGAGACCCTGCGCTTGGCACTGCGCAATGTAATCCTCGTCGGCCATAATGGCCTCGACGTTCGCGTCCGAGGCATCGTCGTAGCGGCCAACGCGCAAATAGATGTGCGAGGGCATGTGCACGAGGTGGCCCGCACCCGGCATCAACGTGGCCAAACGCTCGGCGGCCGGCACGCCGCGACTCGGATCGCGTGAAGCCTCGATGATGTGAATGTAGTAGTGGTTGGCGCCTGGATGATCGGGATAGCGCGCCATCACCCGCTCGAGGGCGTCCACGACCTCCGCGGTGCCGTCTCTCGGCTCTTTGTTCTCGGTCCAATAGTTCCACGGCATCGTGTTCATGATCGCAGCGGTGACGAGCGTCCCAACTTCAGGATCGTTCGGATATTTTGTCCAAAGCTTCCGCATGGCATCGGCATAAGCCTTGTCCATGGCCCCCCGGTCCGCGTTCTCGTCGTCGGTGTAGCGGGTGCGAAGCGCCTCGATGAGGTCGCGCTCCTTTTCCGTCGCATGGGACGACAGCTCGGCCGCTTTCGCGACCGCCGCGAGCGCTTCGAGCTCGCGCGCGTGGGGCATCTTGTCATTGATGTTCGGCCCGAGCGCAAGAGCTTGGCCCCAATATGCCATAGCGAAACCCGGGTCGAGCCGCGCCGCTTCCTTGAACGCCCGGATCGCTTCGGCGTGATTGAAACCATAGCTCAGGCGAAGTCCTTGATCGAAGAACGCCTGGGCGTCTTCCGATTCCGTCGTAACGTCGAAATGCCACTCCCCGAGGCCCTCGAGAAGGGGGGCGATAGGCTCGTCGTTCTGGGCGAGCAAGGGGCACGCGAGAGCCAGCACCAGCACGAGCGTCAACACAATCCGCATGAAGTCTCCTCTGTGAAAAAGAAATGGAAGCCGCCATCCTAGTAGCTACACGCCCGCCGATCAATCGTGATACCCTCCGGCGCCTATCATGCGCTCGTTCTTGCTTCTCGTCCTTCTCATTAGTGCCGCGAGCTGCACACAGGCGCCCGAGCCGGACCCGCGGCCCAATATTCTCTTTATCTTTACCGATGACCACGGCGCCCAGGCCATCAGCGCTTACGGCTCGAAGATCAACGAGACCCCGAACATCGATCGTCTCGCGAATGAAGGTCTGCTCTTTCTGAACGCTTTCGTCACGAACTCGATTTGCGCACCGAGCCGTGCGGTCATCCTCACCGGCAAGTACAGCCACTCGAACGGGCAACTGACGAACGTCGAGACCTTCGACGGCTCGCAGCAAACGTTTCCGAAACTACTGCAACAGGCCGGCTACCAGACGGCGATGTTCGGCAAATGGCATCTCAAGAGCGATCCGACAGGATTCGATGCCTGGCAAGTGCTTATCGGTCAAGGCCCCTACTACAACCCACCCATCAAATCGGCTACGGGCGTGACCGAGCACGTCGGCTACACGACCGACATCATCACCGACATCGTACTCGATTGGCTAAAGTCGGGACGGGACACCCAAAAGCCCTTCATGATGATGTACCAGCACAAAGCGCCGCACCGCCGTTGGGATCCGGGGCCCGACTACCTCACGATGTATGACGACGTCGAGATCCCCGAGCCCAGAACACTCTTCGACGACTATGCCGGACGCGGGAAGGCGGCAACGCAGCAGACGATGAGCATCGCGCGCGATTTGACGGATCGCGATTTGAAGCTCGTCCCTCCCGAAGAGCTCACGGCCGAGCAGCTCGAAGTTTGGAACGCGGCCTATGAGCCCAAGAACGACGCGTTCCGCGCTGCCGACCTACAGGGCGACGACCTCGTGCGCTGGAAATATCAGCGCTACGTCAAGGACTACCTGAGAGCCGTCGCCTCGGTAGACGACAATATCGGACGCGTGCTCGAGCATCTCGAAGCCTCGGGACTCGCGGAGAACACGATCGTCATCTATGCCTCGGATCAGGGTTGGTATCTAGGCGAGCACGGCTGGTTCGACAAGCGCTGGATGTACGAAGAGTCGCTTCGGATGCCGCTCATCGTCCGCTGGCCAGGCGTCACCGCGCCGGGGAGCACGAGCGACGCGATGGTCTCCAATCTCGATCTCGCGGAGACTTTTCTCGACATAGCCGGAGTCGAGATCCCGAGCGATATGCAGGGCGAAAGCCTCGTACCGCTACTCGAAGGCGAAGCGCCATCCGATTGGCGTCAGAGCTTCTACTACCAGTATTACGAATATCCCGGCCCGCACGACGTCGCGAGGCATTACGGCGTGCGCACGGAGAGCCACAAGCTCATCTACTTCTACACGCTCGACGAATGGGAGCTCTACGACCTCGAGGAGGATCCCGACGAGCTCACGAGCGTGTACGAGGATCCCGCCTATGCCAGCGTCCGGTCCGAACTCGAGACTGAGCTCGAGCGGCTCCGGGAGTACTACGCCGTCCCTGAAGACGCACGGCCTCTCGAAGCTCAGTAGTTACTCTTTGTCTATGAGGTCTTTGGGCTCGACGCCCAGACCCACCGCTGAACCGCACGGTGGACGCGTGACTTGCTAGATCATTCACCTACCACGGCGCGCGATTCGTGTTCGTGAGGAAGGTAGCGGGCTTCTACGCCGTTTGCCAGCCCGGGCCCATGCGAAAAAACTCGTTTTCTTGAAATATTCTTCTTCCCCACCCGACTTTAGGGTAGATGGACGCCGTAGTCAGCAACGCGATGACCGATCAGCAGAATACCGAAATTGAGAGGACGGTACGGACGGAGCGCGGACGTCTTTTCAATTTCATTCGGAAGCGCGTGCGTCACGAAGACGACGCCGAGGACATTCTGCAGGACGTCTTGTGGCAGTTCATCGAGGCGTATCGCCGGCTGGAAACGATCGAACGCGTGACCTCTTGGCTCTACCAGGTGGCGCGGAACAAGATTGCGGACAGCTACCGCAAGAAAAAACCGGAGGCCTCATTGCAAACCGCAAAGGGTGGAGAAAGCACGGAGGTCGACTTCGAGGACATCCTTTCGGATTTTTCCGAAGGTCCCGAGGAGTTGGTCATCCGTGACGCCATCTGGAATGAAATCGAGGTCGCGGTGGACGAGTTGCCACCATCACAACGCGAGGTCTTCATCTGGCACGAGTTCGAAGGGATGAGTTTCAGGGAAATGTCGGAGCTTACCGGCGAGACGGAGAACGCGCTGCGTTTGCGGAAGCATTATGCGATGCGGTTACTGCGCACCCGGCTCGAATCTCTGTACAACGAAACATAGAGGGGGAAAGAATGAAACGATACTGGATGGTCAAAGGCGTCAAAATGTTGGTTCTCTTCGCCGGGTTTGTTCTGCTTGCGAGCGCCGCGGTGATGCTTCTCTGGAATGCACTGATCCCTGCGATCTTCGACGGAGCGCAAATCACTTTGCTCCAGGCGCTGGGCCTCTTGATTCTGATCCGCATCCTCGTCGGCGGCAGCGGCAGAGGCTTCGGTATGCACCGAGGCAAGCACTGGCGCAAGCGCTGGGAGTCAAAGATGGCGCGTATGAGCCCGGAAGAGCGAAAGAAGTGGAAGGAAGAAGTGGGGCGCCACACGTGCTGGAGCGGAAGCGATGATCTGAGCGACGGAAAGGCCACAGAAGGTGCTCCGATAGAAGCCAAGACCGAAGCCTGAAGGCGGCAGTCGCGCCACGACCATCAAGCGGCGAGCCACGAGTCGGTGGCCTGCACCAAATGAATACAACATCTCGCTCGAACAGCACCACGAAACCGTTTCACGGCAAGGCGGCGGCCTCGAGCCAAGCACGCACGGTATCTCGATGAGCCACTTCGAACCCGGCCGTAACCGCGGCGACGACTCGGTCTATCGCGGCGCGCCGTTCCTCCGAGGGAGGCGAGACCTTCATGGTCTCCCGGTAGCGTTGCTCCGCTTCGATTCCCTCGTGCGACGAGGACTTCTTTTCGAGCACCATAATGGGCTGCAGTGGTGCCTTTTCGAGCGTGGAGATCCACGCGTCGAGCTCTTCTCTCGGTGGCCTCCATCGCGAGACGTGTCGGCACCCACCATGAAAGTCGCCGACGAACTCAGCACCCACTACTTCTCGAAAAACTCCGCGACCGGGATCACGCGCACGTTCCCGATGGGAAGCTCGAGCACTTCGATCACTTTGTCTTCCGCGAGCACCTCTTCGGCCGTTCCCGGTGTCTGATAGGTAATGGGGCTTTTGGCGTTGGCGCGAATCGCCTCCGCGAGAGGTCCGGTGCTCGAGGCTACCATCGCCACGTCGAAATCCCACCGGTCGAGATATTTCTTCGCCGCACGGTTGACGTCCGCCGCGGTCATGGAGCGCAGTCTGTTCTCGATCTCTTGGATGTAAGAGCCTGTCTGATAGAAGCTCGAGTCGAGCTCGTAGCCGAGCCGCCGGTCCAGGTTCTGCGCCCAGAGCTTCGAATAGCTCATGATGTACTCGCGCATCCCTTCGAAGTCTTCTTCCGACATCCCGTCTTCGACGAGGCGCCGCAAATAGAAAATGGCGCCGCGCAAAGCGAAATGCGCGTTCTCGGGCGCGACCGGGCGGATCCAGATGCTGAAATATTGCTGCCGGCGCGGGACGTTCGGTACGGGGAAAGTGCTCCCGCCATCCTGGATGAAATTCTCGATATAGGAATAGTCGCCATAGTTCAGTCCGCGTTTGGCGCGGAGCTCGTTCATCAGCACCCCATTGAAGCTGCGGTGATCTCCTAGGTAGATATTCGCGACGAGAAGCGGATAGAAATCGTCGTCGGCCCGCGTGAGGTCGATGGGAAAGCCTAGACTTATAGCAGTGGAATCCGCCCCGTCGCGCTCGACGATGGTCACGTCGAGCCCTTTGCCGCGCGCGACATTAGGAAGCTCGGCCGCCTTTGTAGCGCCCGATGGAAGCCCTTTCTTGAAGTCTTCGCGGACCCGCTCCGGGAAGCCTTCGGGAAAATCGCCAGCGAGACCGATTTGAAGATTCCCGAAAGTATAGCGCTCGCGGTAGAACGTTTTCACGTCGTCGAGTGTTAACGACTCGACGCCCTGTACCGTTCCTTGTACGGGGTGGCGGTAGGGATGGCCTTCATACATCATCCACTCGAGCGATTGCTTTGCGAGCTCTTCGTCATTGGCGCTTCGAAGGGATTTGGTGAGGAAGTTGAGCAGCTGATTCTTGTTCCGCTCGAAATCCGCCGGATCGAAGCGCGGCTTTTGCAACCGCTCGCGGAAGATCGAGAAGAACGGCTCCAAGTGATCGCGATGGGCGCGCCCGATGAAGGTCGTCACTTCTTTGTCGGGCTGCGCCGAGACACCCGCAGCCATGGGATAGAGAGCCTCCATGACCTCGGTCATCGAAAGCTCTTCCGTGCCGCCTTGGCTCAACATGAGCGATGTAAGCGCCGCGAGGCCTTCTTTTCCCGGCGGGTCCTGGCTCGAGCCGACGTGGAAGACGAAGCGGAAGCTCACGAGGGGATTCCCCGGGCTCTTCAGCAAAACGGTGTTGCGCTCTTCACCCGCCGCAAGACGTCCGCTGGCAAAGACGAGAAAGGTCATGAGCAAAGCCAACCATCGCATGATCTACTCCTCGCCCTTCACTTCGGCGCTTTGTGTGAGCGTCACAATCGTCCGGTTCTCCGGCCGAAGGTACTTCTTCGCGAGGCGGCGCACGTCCTCGGCCGTGACTGCATCGTAGAGCTCGTAAACCCGATTGACGGTTTCGGGATCGTTGGTCAGCGAGAGATAGTGAGCCATGGTGTTGGCTACTGAATCCGCCGTATCGAGACCCATCAAAAACTGATACTTCATGTGGCTCTTCGTCGCTTCGAGCTTGTCGCTGTCGGCGAGCTCTTCCGAGATGCGCTCCACTTCAGCGAGCAGCTTCGCGCGAACCTCTTCGAGCTTGTCCGGCTCGCGCACCCGGGTGAGGAGGGTAAAAAGCGGCGGGTCCGCCTGATCGGTCGCGCCCGCAGAGATGAAATCGACCCACTGCTTTTCGATCACGAGCTCCTGGCTGATTGGAGATGTCGAGCCGAAATGCACTTGGGAGAGCACGTCGAGGCCGGGCATGTCGATGCGGTCGGTGCTGAACGCGGGCGCGCGATAGGCGATGGCGAGAATAGGAAGCGTCGGCGCAGGCCAGGAAACGGTCGCTTCACGCGGTTCGTTCTGCTGCGGCTCTTCTGGGATGTCCGCTACGTAGCCGCCACGCTTCCAGTCGCCATACTTCTCCTCGACGTCTTTTTGAAGCTCCGCCCAGTCGTAGTCGCCCACAACGAGGAGCGTCACATATTCGGGCCGGTAGAAGTGGTCGAAGAACTCGAGGCTGTAATCGTAGAGCGTCGGCATCGCTTCGATGTCTTTCAAAAAGCCGATGACCATGTGCTGATAAGGGTGGACGTCATAGGCCGTGTCCTGGAGCTTCTCGAACAAGCCCGTGAAGGGATTGGCGGCGCTCTTGTTGTACTCCCCGAGCACCGCCCCTGCCTCTTTTTGGAACTCGGCCTTCTCGTATTTCAGACGCCTAAAGCGATCGGCCTCGATCTCGATGGTTCGGGGAAGCGAGCGCGAGCTCGCGAGGATGTGATACACGGTGCGATCTGAAGTCGTGTAGGCGTTCGAATCCGCCCCGATGGCGCGTAAGACATCGTTATATTCTTCCGCGGGAAAGGCCTCCGTGCCGCGAAACATCATGTGCTCGAAGAAATGCGCGAAGCCGCTCTTGCCTTCGTCGACTTCCTGGCGCGCCCCGACGCGCACGACGGTGTAATACGCCGCGAGCCCCGGGCTATCGAACTGGACACCGACGAGTCGCAGCCCGTTGTCGAAATCGCGCACGTCGATGGGGTAAGGAAAGACTTTCTCCTCCGCGCCCTCTTGGGGCACCCCTACCATCATGGTCATGAGCAGCATGCTCCCTAGAATGTTCATGGGTCAGCCTCAGTCCTTCTGATTGTCTTGTCTTGTTCTATCAGTCGAAATCAAACTTCTTCAGATAATAACTCAAGGCGCGCTGGCTGATATCGAACGTCTCGGCGGCGGTTTTCTTGACCCTTTCGCGCGGTCGAGCGCGCGGCGGGAATCTGTTAGCTGAATCACAAGTGACGCCTGGAGGGGACAATTCGCTCCTTGCGATTCGGCGGATGGTCCTCGATCCGTGCTGTACGCAACGCTTTACGCAAGAAAGCGTCCTTGGCATGCCTGTTGCTCTATCGAGAGTAGGCGCCGAACGTGCCCGTTTGAAAAGGAGACCACAATGCGTATGGAACTTCGACCACTCAAGAGAATCGTCCTGGTTGCGGTAAGCGCGGTCCTGGTGGCCGGGATCGCCAGCGCTCAGAACAAACGCATTCGCAACTACCTTCAGGCTCTCGAAAAGAGCACCGAGAAAGAGCTGGCGGCGTTTCAAGCTTCGATGATGGAAGTCGCGACCGAGCAGCCAGACGCGACCGAAGAGACACCAGCGCCGGTCGTGCGCCGCCGCGGACGGCGAGGCGAGCTCATGCGCGTCACGAGACTGACAGAGATTTCCGCCAAGCGCACCATCGAGCCTTTCGAGTGCGTCGTGATCGTGGGTGATTCGCAAGACATGGACGGACAAGACGTCGAGATCCGAATCACGATGCCCGACATGCTTGATGCGTTCATGGCGTTCGCGCCCATCGCCGCGCTCGAAGCTGCGGCTGTCCCGCACAAGTTTCCCGTCGGGTTCATCTATCTGCGCGAAGAGACGACGGACCGCATCGCGCGCGTCGCCTTCGTCGATGCCGAGCCCATCGCGGGTCGCTATCTCGCCGGCGACGAAGCCGCCATCGAGGACATGAAGGAAGCTCTGATCTGGCACTAACATGACAAGATGACCCCTCCGTCCCTTTGCGTGGCCGGTTGGATACACGGATGTCGCGCTTGTAGAATCTCTCGAGCTTAGGGGCGGAGGGGGCCCACCGGCGATGACGCGAGCGATGTCCTTCTTTCGTTTTCTTTCGAGACAGCTCGCGCCGCTCACGCTCGCGGGTGCCGTCATCGCTTATCTGTACCCGCCAGCTTTTCTGATCTTCGCCGACACCTTCCTCTGGTTCTTCGCGGCCACGATGCTCGCACTCGGCGTCGTGCTCGATCCGAGCGACTTGAAACGGACCCTCGAGTCGCCGCACCGCGTTCTTCTCGGCGTCTTGACGCAGTTCACGGTCATGCCGTTGCTCGGCTTCACGGTAGCCTCGGTAAGCGGACTCTCACCGGAGCTCGCTCTCGGCTTCGTAATCGTGGGCTCGGCGCCGGGCGCGATGGCGAGCAACGTCATCGTCTATCTCGCGGGCGGCTCACTCGCGTTCTCCATCGCGATGACGACCTTGGCGACATTTCTCTCGCCGCTTCTGACCCCAAGCCTCGTGAAGTGGCTCGGAGGCGCCTTCATGCCGGTCGCGTTCTGGCCTCTCTTCGTGATGATCATCCAGACGGTGCTCGTGCCGCTTCTACTGGGGATGTGGCTCAGACGCCGCCTCGGCCCGAATGTGTCGGCGGCCGAGTCACTCTGCCCTGGGGTCGCGGCGGTCGCGATCGTGGTGATTTGCTCCTACGCCGTGGCCGCGAATCAGGCGCGCATCGCGACGGTCGGCCTGCAAGTATTCGGCTACGTGGTGCTCGTCAACACGCTCGGCTATGTGGCGGGGTGGTATCTCGCCAAGCTCTACCGCTTCGACTACCCGCACCGCCTCGCACTCACCATCGAGATCGGCATGCAGAACGCAGGCCTTGGTGTCGCCCTCGCGCTCGCGCATTTCACCCCGGAGACCGCGCTTCCCGGCGCGCTCTTCGCCGTTTGGTGCGTGCTCACTGCCGCCGGCGCGAGCGCATTTCTTCGCCGCTATTCTGTCTAGAGGCGTATCTTCAGATCGAACTGATCGCGGATCGCGATGAGCGCCTCGGCGTTTCCTTTGGCGTCATCGACAGGATGGTGCGTGTGACGCGTTTTTCTGAGGTGTTTGAAATTCTTGAACGTGTCGCGCACGACGCCCTTGTAGAGCGAGCCGAGATTCGTCGAGCTGAATCCGAACGGGTTGGTCTCGAGGAAATGATGGAAGTACCAGTTCACGAACTGCCAATCGAAACCGTTATTGTCAGAGATGAACCGCGCTTGGCCGTCCGCAACGCCCGAAAGCCAGTCACGAAAGCGCACCATGACGTCTTCGGGCTCGTCGAAGTCAAGTGTTTCCTCACGGGAGAAACCGCTGACCGCTAACGCCTTCTCATTGAAGCGATCCGATATCGGTTTTAGCTGACCGTAGAACGTTCGCTCGAGAGTCGGCTCGACGACGACCGCTCCCAGGCACACCATCGAGTAATCGCCGGGGATCGGGCCATCGGCTTCGATGTCGACCATGACGTAGGTCATTCAGCATTCAGGAATATTAATCCCGGCGTTTTAATAGGTGGCCACGCTTCCGCCCGAGACCCGGCGGTCGAGGCCGCCTTCGAGCATGTCGTCTTCGTGGTTCACGACGATGACTTGCGCGACGCCTTGGCGCCCAATTTCTCTCAAGTCGTGTCCGAGCCACGTGAGGATGTTCAAGGTGTCCGGAGAGAACCCGTTATGCTCGTAGCGAATTTGATCGGGGAGCCACTGGTGGTGGATGCGTCCGGCGTCGACCGCCGCTTGGGCGTTCATGCCGTGGTCCACGACGTTCAAAATGGTCTGCAAGACCGTATTAATGATGGTACGTCCGCCCGGGCTCCCAGTCACCATGAGAAGCTTGCCGTCTTTGGCGACGATCGTGGGGGTCATGCTCGAGAGCATGCGTTTGTGCGGCGCGGCGAGGTTTGGCGTGGTGCCGATAAGGCCGCTCTCGTTCGTTAATCCCGGCCCGCCGTTGAAATCTCCCATCTCGTTGTTGAGCAAAAAACCCGCGCCGGGGACGACGATGCCGGAGCCGTAACCGTACTCGAGTGTATAAGTCACCGATACACCGTTGCGCGCCGAGTCCACCACGGAGAAGTGCGTGGTCTCGGGGCTCTCCGCAGGCCAGTTGAAGCTTTCCGGTGACGATTTCGAGGCCTTATCGGCGCGGATCGTCTTCGAGAGCTCGTCGGCATAGGCTTTCGACGTCAGCCGATCGATCGGCATGTCGGGGTTGAAGTCCGGATCGCCAAGATATTGCGCGCGATCGGAGTAGGCACGTCGCATTGCTTCGGCCATCCGGTGCATGTTGCGAGCCGAGCCGAAGCCGTCACCCGCGATGTCGTAGCGTTCGAGGATATTGAGCATCTCGACGAGCACGATGCCGCCGGAGCTCGGCGGGGGCATCGAGAGGATCTCGTAGCCACGATAGGTGCCGCGGATCGGCGCACGCATTTTCGGCCGATAAGCCTTCAGGTCTTCCCGGGTGATGAGGCCGCCATTGGCCATCATCTCTTTTTCGATGAGCTCGGCCGTCTTGCCTTCGTAAAAACCCGCCACTCCTTTTTCCGCGATGCGAACGAGCGTCGCCGCGAGGTCGGGCTGCTTCAAGATGTCGCCCGCGGCATAGGGCTCGCCGTTTTTCGTGAACTGCGCTTTGGTTGCCGCATGCTTGCCGATGCGCTCCATCGTGCGATCGAGCGAGCGCGAGAGACCATCCGTCACTTCGAAGCCTTCCGTCGCGAGACGGACCGCGGGCTCTACGAGACGCTCCCACGGCAAGCTTCCATGCTCCGTCCAGGCCATGTGCAGACCGGCGACGGTGCCGGGAACGCCTACCGAGAGATGGCTCAAGTGATGCCGCTCGTAGCTGTACTCGCCGCTCTCGAGCCACATCGTGTCGGTCGCTTTGGCGGGCGCCATCTCACGGAAATCGAAGGCGATGGGCTCACCCTCGGCGGGGCGGAAGACGAGAAAACCGCCTCCCCCGATATTGCCGGCCGACGGATGCGTCACGGCGAGAGCGAAAGCGGTGGCGACCGCCGCGTCAATGGCGTTTCCGCCATCCTTCAAGACGTCGACCCCAACTTGTGAGGCAATGTCGTTCTGAGAGACGACCATCCCGTTTTTCGCTCGGATCGGCACGTTCTCGGCGATGGCGTGGCTCGCGACCGCGAGAGCCAGCGCGGTGACCTTGTGGACAAGCTTCATTTGGTTCTCCTACCCTTGTTCGGGACGCCCGGATTGTACCTCAGTATTTGATACGGTAAAGCCATGCGCCGGCGCTCGCCCATTTTACAAGCGTCGTGAGCCTCGCGCTCGGCATCGGCGCAACGGTGGCCATCCTGACCGCAGCGCATCAGCTGCTGTTCAAGCCGCTGCCTTTTCCAGGAGAACAAACCGATACGGCACGAGGAAGATTCTAGCTTCGGTGTTTTCGGAATGCGAGCGAAGCGGAGGCTGAGCGGTCTTCCCTTGCGCCGCTATTCAATGCCCAGGGAGAAGTCTTAGAGAACGAAAAGGGTTGCGAACCTAGAATCTAGCGCCCCGTTCAATAAGGCAAGCTCGGCTTTTCGGTTGATAAAACGTGGCCTCGAGACCATTAGATAATCACACTTATGATAAGCGTGTTTATCATAAATGTGATGCTTATACAAGCCCATCGTAGCGAGACCCTCCCCGAGGATGGCCCCACGTTCACCGGGGGAGATAGCACTCTTGGACGACCAAGCCACCCTCACGCTCGACCTAGCGGAGCGGGCACAAGCGCGGCTACCGCGATCTCTCACACGTTGCGTCCAAAGAGAGCTCGCAGCCGGGCTCCTCCTCCTGAGCTTCTAGGATAAAGCGCCCCTTTCTGGCACCGGCGCGTCATTTTCGATGCTTTAGGTGGCAGTCGGGACGCGCCACGCCCGCGTAGTAGAATGATCGCTATGACTTATCCCCGCTTTATCGCGGCCGCGTGCTTGGCGCTCGTTGCCCTCGACGCTCGCGGCCAAGAGATCACCCAAGTCCCCGTTGAGACGTTCGAGCTCGCGAACGGGATGAAGTTCCTCGTCGTCCCGAGGCCCGAGCTCACGACCGTGAGCGCCGGCTGGGTCGCGCATGTCGGCTCGGCGAACGAGCGTCCCGGCATCACCGGGTTGAGCCATTTCTTCGAGCACATGATGTTCAAAGGGAGCCACGCGATCGGCACCACGAACATCGAACGCGACCTCGAGATCATCGAGGAGCAAGAGATTCTCCAGGAGCAGATCCGCGCGATCTACCGAAAGCAGCGCGAGCGCTACCGGCTCGGTGAGATCGAAGATCCCTTCGATGCCGACGCGCGCCCGCCCGAGCTGATCGAGCTCGAGCACCGCTTCGACGAGCTCGTCGAGGCACAGCGCGAGCTCATGGTGAAGGACGAGTTCGACAAGCTCTACACCGAAGCAGGCGCTTCGGGAATGAACGCCTTTACGAGCGAAGACGTCACCGTTTATTTCATCACCGTGCCTGCGAACAAGCTCGAGCTCTGGTTCTGGATGGAGTCAACACGCCTCTTGAAACCGGTCTTTCGCGAGTTCTACTCGGAGCGGGACGTCGTTCACGAAGAGCGGCGCTTGCGTACGGAGTCGACGCCGACGGGCAAATTCGACGAGCTCTTCAGCGCGATGTTCTGGGAGTCCCACCCTTATAGCTGGCCTGTGGTGGGCTGGCCGTCCGATCTTCGCGTCTACAGTCTCGCGCAGGCTCGGGAATATTACGACACCTACTACGCGCCAGGAAACCTCACCGCGGCCATTGTCGGCAACTTTGATGTCGCCGAAGCCAAGATCCTCGCCGAGCGTTACTTCGGCCGGCTGCCCGCGGCGGCGAGCACGCCACCCGACGTCGTGACTCTGGAGATGCCGCAATCCGCGGAAAAGCGCATGGACGCCACGTGCGACTGCCAGCCGCAAATCGAGCTCCGCTATCACACGGTGCCGTTTCGGCACCGCGACTCTTATGCGCTCGACGTGCTCGCCAACATCCTGAACGGCCGGAGCGGCCGGCTCCACAAAGCGCTCGTGCTCGAACAAGAGATTGCCGTCCACGCGGGTGCCGGCCAGGACTCGCGAAAGTGGGCGGGCTCGTTCTCGCTTTTGGCCGAGACCAAAGGCGACGCAACGCCCGCGGTGCTCCAGCTCGCGCTCGAAGAAGAGCTCAGGAAGATCCGTGAAGGGCCCATCCCGGAGCGCGAGATTCAAAAGGTCAAGAACCAGATCACCGCGAGCTCCTACCGGCGCCTCGCGAGCGGTTTCTTCTTGCTGCTACAGCTCCTTATCTATGACGGGCTCGGGGATTGGAACTACATAAATGAGTGGGCCGAGAAGACGCTTGCGGTCACGGTCGACGACGTGAAGCGCGTCACCACCACTTATTTCGAGCCGTCGAACCGAGCCGTCGCGCACTATTACCGCAAAGAAGGTTCGACGTCGGTGGAGTTACCGACGGAGCTCGAAGGTTTGCCACCGCAAATGCAGCAACGTATCATGAGCCAGCTCGAGCATATTAGAGCGTCCGAGAATTTGGAAGAGCTGAAAGGCATGCTGGAGCAGCTGCCGGCGCGATTCGAGCAAGCGCCACCACCCGCTCAGAAAGCCCTACCGCTCCTCGTGCGTAGCGTCGAAGAGCGCATTGCCGAGCTCGAAGGAGGTGCACGATGACGCGATGGAGCTTTGGTCTCGTTCTTCTGCTGCTGACGACTTCGGCGAGCGCGCAGCCGATGCCCGCGGTCGACGATGATATCCCCACGCGCCCCGAAGAGCTCACCTATGACGAGCTGAGCTTCGAGGTGCCCGACGGAAACTCTTTTCGGCACGTCTTGTCGAACGGCGTTCGAGTCTATCTAGCGGAAGACCACACCTTCCCGCTCGTGGGCCTCCGCGTGATCTTGCGCCAAGGAAGCTATCTCGAGCCGCCGGACAAAGTTGGGCTCGCGAGCTTGACGGCGAGCATGATGCGCTCGGGCGGCACCGAGAAGATGGCACCGGACATCTTTGACGAAGAGGTGGAGTTCCTCGCATCCAGCATCTCGAGCTTTGGCGGCGATTCGCAAGCCGGGGCCAATCTCCGCTGCATCACGCCTGAGCTCGACGCATCTCTCGCTCTGTTCTTCGACGTGCTCCGAACACCGCGCTTCGATGAAGGGCGCCTCCAAATCGAGAAGGGCAACATTCTCGAAGCGATGGGCCAGCGCAACGACGACGGGGGCGACATCCTACGACGCGAATGGAACTTTCTGCTCTACGGCGAGGACCACTATTCGAGCCGCCGTATGACGCAAGCGAACCTCGAGAACATCACCCGTGCCGATCTCGTGGACTTTCACGAGAAGTACTGGCGGCCGGAGAACATGATTATCGCCGTGTCGGGTGACATCGACGCCGCAACGTTTCTGCCCAAGCTCGAAAGCTATCTTACCGACTGGCCAGGTGAAGGCGCCGACACTAAGTGGCCGCCGCCTCTTCCGACCAAAAGTCCCAAGCCCGGCGTGTACCGCGTCGAGAAAGACATTCCGCAAGGAAAAATCCTCATTGGACATCTCGTGCCGCAATGGAACGATTGGGAGAACCCCGATCGCGCGCCGATCCAAGTCATGGAGCACATCCTCGGGAGCAGCGGATTCACGTCACGTATCATGAGGCGCGTGCGCTCGGATGAAGGGCTCGCCTATTCCGCGAGCGCGCGATTCGGCTTCGATGCCATCGAGCCAGGCGTGTTCAGGATCTCGTTTCAATCGAAAAGCCCCACGGTCGCGCTCGCCGCGAAGATTGCGCTCGAGGAAGTCCGGCGCATACAGAGTGAGCTCGTGAGCGAGGACGAGCTTTCGGTCGCGAAGAACTCTCTGGCGGACAGTTTTCCGAGGCGGTTCGAGTCCGCTCGCCAACGGGTCAACATGTTCGCCACCGACGCCTATCTCGATCGTTCCCACTCCTATTGGCAAAAGTGGCGCGACCAGATCCGCGCCGTCACCGCGGAGGATGTTTTGCGGGTAGCCGACAAGTATCTAAAACCCGACGAAGTCGTCTTTCTCGTCGTGGGCAAGTGGGACGAGATCGCGCCGGGCGATCCGGACGACCGAGCCACGATGGCAGAATTCTTCGGCGGCGAGGTCACGCATATTCCGCTTCGCGACCCGATGACGCTGAAGTAGAAAAAGAAATCCACGCATGTCTCGAATCGTTTTGGAAGTCTTCTCCGACTACGTCTGACCTTGGTGCTACCTCAGTACCGTGCGTATTGACCGCATCGCCGAAACCTACGACGTCGACGTCGAGTTCACGCAGTTTCCGCTTCACCCGGAGACACCGGACGAAGGGTCGACGCTCGAGGAGCTCTTCGCCGGCCGCAACTTCGACCTCGAGGCCGCTCACACGCGTCTCGCCGGGCTCATGAAGGCCGAAGGACTTCCCTATGGAACGCGAACCCACACCTATAACAGCAGGCTCGCCCAAGAGCTCGCTAAGTGGGCGGAGGTGCAACCGGCTGGCGCCTCTATCCACGACGCACTTTTCAAAGCCTACTTCGTCGACGGCATCAACGTGGCGGACGCGGACCGCTTGGTCGAGATCGCGGGATCGCTAGGGCTCTCACCGGAAGACGCGCGGGAGGTGATCGCAGAGCGACGCATGAAGAGCGATGTCGACCGCGATTGGGCGCGCGCGGCCGAGCTCGGCGTGACCGGCGTTCCGACATTCGTCGTCGGCGACCGGAGTGTCGTAGGGGCGCAACCATACGAAGAACTGGAACAGCTCGTCACCCAGGCAGGCGCCCAGCGGCGCGGCGATTCTCAAGAAAGTTCGCGATAGCGCGGCGCGCGAAAGCGCGTGACCGAGTGCCACGCTAGAAGTCCGATCTTCGTCCGGTACTCGGCTATTTCTTCGACACAACCTCAGGATGATGTGTTTCTAGCCAACGCAGAACCTCTTCCCTTAGTTCTCCACCGAAGCGAAGTAGCTCGTCCGCGTCGTCCTCAGACGCACCTCCTACGTAGTCGTACTCGATCTTGTTGCGTTTGGTGCGGCAAGAGTCGAGGTAGCTCGCGTCGCTCTTTCTTTCGTCACCCAGGATAAGTGGAAGCGCCATGATAGTGCGATAGTGCTGGAGCCCATGCGCCGGTCGGTAACCCTCGGCACGGAGTAGAACCATGCATAGCTTCAGAGCTGCGTTGTAAGCAATTCCGAATCGCCAGTCCGAAGAGATGGAGCCTCGCGCGTCCTTGAAATCACGTTCCACGATCGCCAACAGATTAGCGATCTCCTTCTCGCTGGTCGGCTGGGCTCGAAGCCAGTGGTTATCCTCCCATTGCTGCAAGGTCATCTTCGGTTCCCATCACGAATAGCTTCGGCCCGCCCAACACATTGGTGACGAAATGATCACCGTCCTCGAACCGCCGTCGGTACTCCGCTCTGGACAACACGTGAGGGTTAACCTCACGACCGATTGTCAAACCCACACCGCTCAACAGAGAGCTGAGTTTTCTCAGGCCGAAGGAACCGATGACCATCAGGTCGACATCGCTTTCCGCCGCAGGACGACCCTCGGCCAATGAGCCGAAAACGAAGGCCAACTCGACGTTAGCGTCGACGAGCGCCGCACCAATGACTTCGACGAGTCCAGATGTTTTTAAGACGAGGCGGTGGATATCTATATAAAGCGGATGGCCAGGATTCGCGCGGTAGTATCGCCGGTTGCCGCTCTTGCGCGACACGGCCAGGTCGACGAGCTCCAACTGTTTGAGCTCCTGGCGCACCGCCGCTTCACTGAGATTGGCCCGACGAGCGATCTCTCGAACGTGAAGCTCTTGCTCTTGTAAGCCGAAGAGCAACCGGAAGATCTCCGCTCGAACACGTGATGAGAGGATTCCGGGCAAGAGGTCCACAATGCGTGTTTATACCACGCGATTGCGTGGTTTGGCAACGCATTTGGGTAGTCGCGATCGTTCCTCGCTAGCCGAAATGCGTCCTCGAACGCGGATATCGAGGCATCCTTGTCTCGGCGGTCGAGCGCCTCGAAGCCCCGCCGGGTGGCAGCCTGGTAGTCCTGGTCTCCCATGGGACCTCCTGCACGGGCACGTCCGGAAGTCGTACGGATGTGTTGTGTGAGTTTCTACCGGTCTAGCAGACGACTACTTCTTGTAGGCGATGGCGTCGATTTCCACGCGCAGGCCCTTCATCGGAAGCGCTCCGGCCTGGACGGTCGTACGTGCCGGTTTGTGCCCATCCATCATGCGCTCGTACACGGTGTTCATCTTCGAAAACTCATCGATATCGGCGAG
>SMYC01000022.1 GCA_004356105.1 Acidobacteriota bacterium
CCTTTCGCGGCAAAGACCTGTGCTTTGTGGTTGAAGTGCGGCCCGCTCTGGCTGTGAGGTCCGCCTTTCAGCACCGTCACGAGAGGATGCCGACTCCCCGGCCTGCGATTCAAAGGCAGCGTGAGAAAACCCTCGACGGCCATCCCGTCGAAGCTCCGATATTGAAGCGAGACCGTCTCGGCGAGCTCGCGCTCCGCCAAAAGAGCTCGGTTGGAATCGGTGAGCTTGGCCGAGCCGAGATAGAGCTGAGGGAGGTCGTTCTCCCCGTGAAAGACATAGGCGACTTCAGAATCGGCGCCGAGTGAGAACCCTCGGACGCGGCCGCTTCTCTGGATGACGGGCTCGCCTTCGCCACCGGACAACGGCACACGATAGAGCGCTACGCTTCCTCGCTCCTGCACGGTGAAGTAGACGGACGTTCCATCGGGCGACCATTGCGGCGCACCTTGACGATTGTCGATCGTAGCGAGCTCGCGACGGTTGCTGCCATCCGCGTCCATGATCCAGATATGCGTGTCCTCCATCGTCGTCTCGGAGCTCGTGAGACCACGCGTCGTCCCTTGATAGACGATCTTCGTCCCGTCCGGAGACCATCGCGGCCGGTATTCCGCACTTTCCGTACGGGTCAGCCTGCGAGTCTCGCCATCGCCGCCGATGCCGACCGTGAAGATGTCGTAGTTGAAGAAACGATCGGGATCGGCCTCGCGGTTCGAAATAAAGAGCACCTCGTTGCCCTTGGGCGAGAAGCTGAGCGAGTGCTCGTAGAAGTGACCTTCGGTGAGCTGGCGCACCGAGCCGCCTGAAGCGCTCACGAGGAAAATATGGACACGGCGATTGTCGTTGAAGCGCGTATCCCCGGTCGACGCCGTCGGCTTGTAGAGATAGCGGCGGATCACAACAGGGTCACCCGTCGCGTCCGCGCTCTCCGGACCGGGCTCGGAAGACATGAAGGCGATGGAGCTGGAGTCCGGCGACCACGCGAGCCGCTCTCCAGAAGATGGCAACGGATGATTCGTTCCCGAGACGGGTGCGAGGAAGCGCTCGCTCCCCCCGGAAGCGTCGGTGACGATCAGCCCGAACCGTTCGCCGTCCTGACCGAGAAGCGCGACTTTCGAGCCGTCGGGAGACCATCGAGCATGGAAGCCACTTTCTCCGGATCGGCGAAAAACCCGAGAGTGCTTCGACTCTACGTCGTAAAGCATGAGATTCGAAGTCGCCCGATAAGGCCCGCTCGGATCCGTCTCGGTATAGAGGATGGCCTTCCCATCGCCGCGAAGAGCGACGTCGCCCACGGAGCGAAGGGCGTGAAGATCTTCGGGAACCATCCCCGTCCTTTGAGCCGAAGCTGTGGAAGCTGCCAACAAGGAAGCGAGCAAGAGTCGTGTCATTTTTCTCCTCACCATCAGACCTTTATTGATTCTCCAGATAACAGCAAAGCTCGGGCACGATATCATCCCAATCGACCAAAATCTTCTTTCGGTCGATCGAGAGAGTTGCATTAAGGGCCACAGATCGAAGATCATGCATCTTTCCGAGGGCACCATACAGAAGGGGTTCAAAAGATGCGAAAACAGTTTCCGCGTGCGATGCTCGCCGTCGCGATCGTGGCCGTTGTCTCTTTTTACGCGTTCGCAACATCCCGAGGAGCCGTTCAGGATTCGGAGTACCAGGCGCCACGAACGGCGGACGGTAAACCCGACCTGAATGGCATCTGGCAAGCTCTCGGCTCAGCCCACTGGGACGTCGAGCCGCATGCCGCGCGCATGGGGCCCGTCGTCGAGCTCGCCGCGCTTGGAGCCGTGCCCGGCGGGCTCGGCATCGTGGAGGGCGGCGAGATCCCCTACACTCCCGAGGCGCGGGCGAAGCGGCAGGACAATCTCGAGCATTGGCTCGAGCGCGACCCTGCCGTGAAGTGCTACATGCCAGGGGTGCCGCGCGCCACCTATATGCCCTACCCGTTCCAGATTGTCCAAACGCCCGAGACCATATTGATCGCCTACGAGTTCGCGAGCTCCAGCCGGATCGTTTATTTGAACCGTCCGGATTTCGAAGCGCCCGTCGAAGCGTGGATGGGACATTCCCGGGCCCACTGGGAGGGAGAGACGCTTGTCATCGACGTAACGTCGAACATAGGCGACACGTGGCTCGATAGCTCCGGAAACCACCATAGCGACAAGCTCCACGTGGTCGAGCGGTACACCGCCATTAGCCCGAACCACTTGATGTACGAGGCGACCCTCGAAGATCCCGAGACCTACACACGCCCTTGGACCATCCGCGTGCCGCTCTATCGGCGCATCGATGAGAACATGCAACTCTTGGACTTCAAGTGCGTGGAATTTGCCGAAGAGTTGATGTACGGACACTTGCGTAAGAATCCGGACCTTACGCCGGTTTATCGAGCCACCGGTATCGGGTCGGCCCGCGAAGCCGAATCCGGTGAAGGAGGTCATCCATGAGGAAGGTAAATCCAATGCGAATGAAGCTAGCAGTTGCGGTGGCAGGTGTAGCGCTCATGATAGCCGCAGTGCCGGTTGTGGGCCATCATGCGTTTTCGGCCGAGTTCGACGCGACGCGGCCGGTCAAACTCGAAGGCTCGGTCGTCAAGGTCGAGTGGATCAATCCACATGCTTGGATCCATATCGAAGTCACGAAAGAGGAGGGCACGAAGGAGGTATGGGCGATCGAGGGCGGCACGCCGAACACGCTTTTTCGACGGGGCTTCACGAAGGACTCGCTCATGCCCGGCACGGACATCGTCGTCGACGGCTATCAAGCCAAGGACGGGTCGAACAAGATGAACGGCCGTAACTTGACGCTTCCCAACGGGGATAGTCTGTTCTTGGGCTCGTCCGGAACCGGCGCGCCGCGGGATGGCGCCGACCCGAGAGAGAAAACACGCAAGAAGCCCAACGAGTAAGTCCGCACTCTGGATTTCGATGCTTCGATAACTTGCCACGAAGGGAATCGGAGTATGACGATGATCCTCGAGATGGCTCGTGCCGTGGAGCGCGACGAAGCCGAGCGAAACTGAACGGCGGTCAGCTCTCGACCTCTTTCAGACGGAACAGCAAGAAGGCGGTGCGCTGCGAGTCCTGGAAGTTGTCATCGCTGACCAAGAGAAGGCTTCGGCCGCCATCCGGCAGCGCGGGACCGAGCCCCATCGCCTCGAAGTTGTCGAGGCTCTGAAAGCCCGGCGAGAGCTCCGGAACGATATCCTCCAAATCGAGCAAAAGCTCTTTTTGAGCGGGACGCCAGTCGCCATCTTGAAGCGTCGAGAGCGCCGCGACGTCCGAAGCATCCTCTAGGTCGACCACGAAAATCCGGGCACGGGTGACGCTTCTTCTGTCGCCTTCTTTCTCGCGGATGTAGTCGCGCTCGAGCGCTAGAAGGCGCGTGTCGGAAAGAGCGATGAGCTCCACGAGGCCCGTGAACACATCGGCATCGCCGAAGCCCTCAACCGGCGCGAGAGGTCCGATCGGGTAGACGTATTCGCCGCTACGCACGAGCTCGCGTCCAGAAACCTCATACTCGACGATGCGGCTGAACCCCGGCCTGTCGAACGACGCTTCGGGGCCGTCCTGCAAAAGAGGCGACTCGGTACCGACGTAAAGGCGTAACCCGTCGTGAGCGAGCGTCAAGCTTTCGAAGCCGCGATTGTGCCGCACGCCTTTATCCGGAGGCTCGCCCTCGACCACGAACTTTTGAGGAAGGGCAAAGGTGCGCACAAGACGTCCGGAACGATCGAACTCGAGAAGCTTCGCCTGCTCGACGGGTTCTGGTCGCAAGTCGGCCTCCGTAGATACGAGAAGCGTCCCCCACGGTGTCGCCACGAGGCCCTCTGGATCGAGCACGTTGTCGCCGAAGCTTTCTCCCGTCTTTTGCACGAGGAAGGTCAGCTCCACCGGCTCGACGGAGAGCTCACCGTCCTCGAAGGTTGTCGTGAGCGTGAACAAGCGCGGGTGGCGCTTGGCATCCGACAAAGCGAGCCAGCTTTCCGACGCGGCATCGTAGACGACGGCCGAGATCCCTCCCAGCTCTTCGTCCGCAAAGCGCGATCCCGGTGGGAGGTTGAAATCGGCGAGAAAGTCGAGCTCCAGAGACCTAGGCGCTGGTCCCACGTCTTCCTCGCAGCCCGCAAAAACCACCAAGAGGAGTCCGGATATGAGCCTCCTCACGCCAGGGTCCTAGGCCGGCTGCTCGGCGAGAAAGCTGATGAGATCGATTTTGGTGAAGATCCCGCTGACGGAGTCTTCGTCGAGCACCACGGCGATGTGACCGCGGTTGAAGACCTCCGCGAGCGCCTCGAGCGAGTTCCGCGGCGAAACGACTTCCATGTGATCCTTGTTAACGAGCGGGGCGATCGCGTCCGTAGCACCTGCTTTCGCCTGGACCATGCAATCGAGAATCGCGAACTCGGTGATCAAGCCTGAGAGCTTGCCATCATCGACCACCGGAAGCTGCGAGATATTGTGCTCCTTCATCACGCGCACGACATTTGCCATCGACTCGCTCGACTCGACCGTGATGACCGTCTGGATGCGCTTCGAAACAAGAAGGTCCGAGACCGTGCTCTCTCCGAGATCGGTCTCCATGAAGCGATTTTGCCGCATCCAATCGTCGTTGAAGAACTTCGAAAGATAGCGCGAGCCGGAATCCGGCAAGAGCACCACCACGACCTTGCCTGCCGGAAGATCACGCGCGTAGCGAAGCGCGGCCGCAGCCGCGGTACCGCACGAGCCGCCCACGAAGAGCCCTTCTTCCCTACCGAGGCGGCGCGCAATGACGAAGGATTCCTTGTCGCCAACCTGGATCACGTCGTCGACGACATCAAAGTTCATCGTCGAGGGCAGGAAATCTTCTCCAACACCTTCGACCATATAAGAGTGCGCCGCCCCGAGATTGCCGGTCTTGAAATATTCGTAATAAAGCGAGCCCACCGGATCGGCGCCAATGATCTTGATATCCGGGTTCTTTTCCTTCAGATATTTTCCCATGCCGGAGATCGTGCCGCCCGTCCCCATACCGACGACGAGCGCGTCGAGCTTGCCTCCGGTCTGCTCCCAGATCTCCGGCCCGGTCGAATCGTAATGCGCCTGTGGGTTCACCGGATTGTGATACTGATTCGCGTAGAGACAGTTCGGCGTCTCTTCAGAAAGCTTGCGCGAGACGCAGTAATAGCTCCGTGGGTCCTCCGGCTCTACGGCCGTGGGACAAACGACAACTTTGGCCCCGAGAGCTTCGAGCGCGCGGATCTTCTCGTCGCTCATCTTGTCCGGCATGACGAAGATGGCCTTGTAGCCTTTGACGGAAGCTGCGATCGCGAGCCCCATTCCCGTATTGCCGGAGGTAGCCTCGACGATCGTGCCGCCTGGCTTGAGCAGCCCTTTCTTCTCGGCATCTTCGATGATGGCGATTCCGATACGGTCCTTGACCGAACCGCCTGGGTTGAAGAACTCGAGCTTCGCAAGCACGGTGGCTTGAATGCCGCGCGCAACGTTGGTGAGCTTGACGAGAGGCGTATTGCCAATCGTTTCGAGAACGTTTTCAGCGATTCCTGGAAGGGGGCCTTTGAACTTCATTATTATTGATAATACTTCCCAGAACGCCGTCCCACAACGTCGGCGGAATGCGGGACGGGGTTCAGGGACGCAGAACCCGGCCTGCGAGAACACCCGGCCCGGTGAGCTTGCCGTTTAACACGACGTGCGCGATCCCCTCGGCCAGTTGATGCGAGTCTTTGTAAGTTGCCCGATCCGCGATCGTCTCGAGATCGAACACGACGATGTCGGCCCAAGCGCCGGGACGTAGCTGGCCGCGATCGGTGAGCCCGAAAACCGTGGCGGGAAGACTGGTCATCGAGCGGATCGCATGCGGCAGCGTGACGACGCCGCGCTCGCGCACGTAGCGTGCGATCTTCCGTGGAAACGTGCCGTAGTAGCGAGGATGCGGCCTTCCCTCCCCCATCGCGACGAGCCCGCCATCGGAGCACGTCATCGTGTAGTCCTGACGCATGATGTGAGCAATGTCGTCTTCCGACATGTTGAAAGAAATGAGGCCCGCCCCGCCTTCATCGAGCAGCGCGAGCGCCAAGTCGATGGCCGCGATCCCGCGCTCTTCGGCGAGCTCCTGCAGCGTGCGCCCTTCAATCGCCGGGTCGGCGTGGTGGCGGGACACTTGAAGCGTCTCCGGCCCGCCGCGCCGGCGAAGGTTCTCGATCATGTCCTCTTTCAAACGCGCGCGCTCACGCGGATTCGCGAGACGTTGCTCGAGCGGCGAAGGTCGACCGGGCATCGTCTCCCCTGCTTGCGCCCAACGCGGCACGAGAGCTCCCGTGATGCTCGTGCCGGAAGCTTCGTAGGGATATTGGTCCGCCCATACGGACACGCCGCGGGCACGCGCGCGCTCGATGCGCAGACAGGCCGCGACCGCCTTTCCCCAGTTGTCGGGCCCGAGCGCTTTCATATGTGTCACGATCCCTGAAACATCGGCTTCTTCAGCAATCCGAATCACTTCTTCGACCGCCGCAAGAAGCCCCACCGTGTAGTCGCCCTCGTCACGGATATGACTCGTATAAACGCCACCGGGATGAACTTCTTTCGCAAGTGCGATAACTTCTTCCGTGCTCGCGTAGCTCCCGGGTGCGTAATAGAGTCCGCTCGACAAGCCGAACGCGCCCGCAGCCATTCCTTCCCGCACCATGGCCTTCATCCGCTCGAGCTCCTCGTCCGTTGATGGACGGTCCTCGAGCCCCATGATCTCGCGGCGCACGCGACCGTGGCCCACCATCAAGGCCGCATTGACGCCAATCCCTTGCGCTTCGTAAGTCGCGCGCTGCTCGGAAAGCGGCCAAGGCCCGCCGCCGTCGGGGTTCAGGACGACCGTCGTGACAC
>SMYC01000023.1 GCA_004356105.1 Acidobacteriota bacterium
AGATAACGATCGGCGCCTCTTGTCCCTGGAATTTGTCAACGGTTCCGATGCGCGCCTCCGGAAGACGCTGCCCCAGGTCCGAGACTTGCGCGTTGTAAGGCGCAACGATCAGGATGTCTTCGCGGGCAAGTGGTCTGATCTCTCCGTTCTTGTCGCACCAAGTAACGCCACCACCGAGCAGCGACTCGACGATGCCAGCAACCGCCTCCACTTCCTCCTCGGACGAATTCTGATTCCCCTCGTGTTCGACGGGAACGCACCAAAGACCGGCGCCCGCGAAGGCGTCCGACCCCTCGAGTCGCTGATTCACTAGGCTCAAGTTCCTGTCTGCCTGAAGGCAGTTTCCGGCTTTGTTTCAACAAGTTAGATGAAGCAAAGGGTACGCTGTTCTGGCTACAAAGTAATTGTTTTGATGAGCTCGAAGGCTCTTTGCTGCTTGGGGTTTGGGGACGTGGTCATGTCAAAGGTCGCAGCGTCGATTCGAGCACCCTTTCGCCGACAAGAGTTTCGCACGATAGAGGCGAGGTGACGGAGCAGCGTTCTGAAACTGTGAACCGGGCTTCCATCATCCAGCGTCTTTGAGTGGACTTTTCGAAGAGCGGCTTTCGAACGCTTGGCCGGTGCTACGGGGTCGCGGGTCGCCTTGGCATCCTGATCTTCGTCACAAAATAGCAATGGTCGCCACGCCTCGATCATGTGCCACTCGACGTAGTACGCCAGCATGCACAAGAAGATGTGCGCCCGGACTCGGTTTACGAGACGGTGGCGAATAGGCCGCACCTTGAGGTCCATGGTTTTGAATGCACGAAACGCGCGCTCGACTTGGGTGAGCAACTTGTAGCTGCGGACGGTATCCTCGGTGTTCATCTGCTGTTCACTGAGACTGGTGCGAATCACATAGATGCCGTCGATTGCGGCTTCTGCCACGACCTTCGTTTCGTCTATTTCGAAGGAGAAGGCATCGTCACGAATATCTAGTTTGAAGTGTTTTCCGACTTTGTACTTGTTGAGGACTTTGCCTACGCGCACACCTATATTGGATTTTCCATGGAGCTGACCGTGCTCGATTCGCTGACGCAGTTGCTCCAATCGACTGGCGATTGTCTCCATGTGCTGTTTCCACCTGGCGAGCTGCTTGTCGGCTAACACACGATTGCCTTTGGCGATGCGCGCAGCATCGAAAGCCATCGACGTCTCGTCGACCTTGAAGTCGAAGCCGTCGTCACGGGTCTCGAATTTGTAGTACTTGCCCACCTTGTATTCAGCAAGGAGCTTTTGCATCCGGGCATTGATTTCCTCCCTGCCGTGCAAGCGGCCCCGTTTGACCATCCGGCAAATCCTTTCCAGTTCTTTGCCGGTCGCTTCGAGCAACTCCTTACGCTTTTGGGCTCGACGCTTGGCGAGTTCGTGGTTGCGACAGGCCACGAGACGCTCGTTGGGAAAATCCGGGTGTGTCAACTCAAACAAGTTGCGCTCGTCAAACAGTCCCATCTGCAGCGCGCCTTCGTTGAGGAGCTTGCGAATCGGCGCGGGCCGCAGGGCCGTAATCCAATCAATGCCCTCGAGCTTTTGTAAAGTATCAACCTGTCTTTGGGTGATCATTCCGCGGTCACCGACCATCACAAACCGCTCGATGCCGAACTGCTCTTGCACCTTTACTACCTGAGGCAGCAACGTTTTCGGGTCGCCGGTGTTGCCCTCGAACACCGATACCGACACGGGGATGCCCCTTCGGTTGGTCAAAAGGCCGTAGTTGACTTGGAGTTTGTTTTTCTTCCCGTCGCGGTTGTATCCGAGGCGGGCCAACGGGCACTTTTCTCCCTCGAAGTAGCTCGAGCTCAAATCGTACAAAGCAAGTCCATCGTTTTCGAGGTGACGCGCCGCCAGTTTTTTCTCAATGACTCCTTGGCGAGCGAACACCCAGTCCATGGCGTCGTAAAGGTCGTCCTCGTCTGCATCACTCACGCCCAGAATTTCGGGCAGGGTTGTGCTGTGCCACCACAGGCTCGTTGCCAACTTCGACTGGGCTTCGAGGATACGGGCGGCCACCATAGCTACTACCAGGTCACGCTGGCGCGAGCGTCGGGATGCGACAAGCTTTTCGAACTCGAGGCATTTCATCGCGCTCAACACCGCCTCGACACAACCATGGAGCCGGGAACCGTCGGGCAGAACCTCAAAGACGTCCTCGACCGCGACGAGCTTCTCTCCCTTGAGAATCCTTCGGATGGAGTCGACCTGCTCGCTCGGCAGTTTGGACAAGTTGGCAAGTGTGCGCTTGCGCGGTTTCTTGTCACCATCCCGATAGGACTCACGGAGCAAAACGGTAGGTTTGGAGTTGCGGTTGGGCACAATATCGATGTGCATGGCTACTATATACACTACTTATAGTATCTGATGCAACTATTACATACATTATTACATGGCTACAATTTGCAGGTAAAAACGACACCTTTAGCGCTGTAACTCCATGCGACTAAAGGGACTTCACCAAAGAGAGGGAGGAATTATTGAGCAGAACTTCAGCCTAGACACGTTCACGAAGGGACACGAAGGGACACGAAGGCACAAGAAATCACCCGATCTTCCTGTAAGGGAAGGGAATGATGCCCTTTCGTGGTCTTTCGTGACCCTTCTTTGCTTCTTCGTAATCAGCAGGTCGGAAGTTCAAATCTTCTCGCCGGCTCCACTTTCCTCGGACCCTCGGTGCTAGGTGGACCCGCCCATTCTCGTGTAACGGCAGGCGGCTTCCTTTTTCCGGTCACGGGGTGGTGATGTGGCAAGCCCGCGGGTCCGCGGTCCCTATCCCGGAATGAAGGGTTTTTCTTGGGCGGGCAGCGGGGTATTGACTCGCCGGGCGGGCGTTTTCGTTCAACCACGCCCTAAGCCTAGCCAGGTAAACCTGAAAGCGTTTTGAACCGCAGAGACGCAGAGGACGCAGAGGAAAATCCGGAATTTCGTGAATCCGAGGCTAGGGACACCTTTTCTTCTCCGCGTGCTCTGCGCCTCCGCGGCGAGATTACACCATCTTCGACAAGAGACCGAGCAAGCGATCGATATCGCTCCGGTTGTTGAACATCGCGACGCCGACGCGCATCAAGAGGCCGCTCTCGCGGAGCGTGACGGCGATGCTCTCTTTCTTCAACCTATCCCGCAGCCTCTTCACATCGATTCCGTGGTGAAAGCTCACGATCGGTGATGCGTTATTAGGCGGCGTGAAGACGTCGCAGCCCAGCTTCTGGATGCCTTCTCTCAACTCGGCCGCCAGTCCAATCGTGTGTTTCTCGATACGCGCGAGTCCTATTTTCTCCAAGTAACCGAGAGCGGCATCCATGGCGACGACGGAGGCATAGGCCGGCGTGGCATATTCAAATTTTTGCGCCGACGTTTTGAGGCGAAAATGCAAGTCGGGTAGGTTCTCAGCCACCGAGCCGTGCCCGAAGCGGTCGGATTGGACCCAGTCGAGGTGCTCCTTGCGCACGTAGAACGGGGCGCAGCCGAAATCGGCGAAAAGCCACTTGTAGCCGTTGCCACAAGCGAAATCGACGCCTTCGTCGTGCAAGTTGGTCGGGAAGTAGCCGAAGGCTTGAACCGCATCCGCATAGAGGTAGGCGCCGTTTGCGTGTGCGAGCTTCGCGAGCGCGGGAAGATCGTAGCGGTAGCCGTTGCGGTTCGAGACCCAGGCGACGGTCAAAAGGCGCGTTCTCTTGTCAGTGTGCGCCTCGAAAGCTTCGACGGGGACGCGTCCATCTTTTTCGGGCACGATCCGGAGCTCGACGCCCCTCTGGCGCTCGAGCTCACGGTAGATGACGAAGCTGGTCGTGAAGTGGAGCTCGTCGAGAACGACGTTGTCACCTTTCTTCCAGTCGATCGCATGGACGACGACGTTCTCGCCGTCGCTCGTTGTGTAGAGAAGCCCGATTTCCTCTTCATCCGCCCCGAAGAGACTGCCGAATCGTATGCGGGCGTCGGTTCGCGCTTTGCCGCGACGGCCGCCATTTTGCTGCAGCATCTTGTCGTCGGCATAGCGGACGACCGCGTCCCGGGCGGTCTTCGACATTGGGCCGACAGAAGCGCTGTTCAGATAAGTTTGCTCTCGAGTGACAGGGAAGTTGGCCCGAACCCCGAGCGGATCGTCGTCCGCGGGGCTCGTGAGCCCATGACGGGTGGGAAGGGAAGCCAGGCCGACGGCGGCCGTTGTTTTCAGGAAAGCTCGGCGATCCACTGCGCTCATAGCGTGTCTCCTTTTCGAGTCGCTTAGTATATCCTTCCTTGGTACATGATCCCCGGTCGAGCGCGCGTTTCAAGAAAAACGCTAACGGGACGGATAGTATAGCGAAGGTGGCTACACCTCCGGATCTGCGTGAAACCCTTGCTCCGCGCGGAGAATCGTCCGAGACCCTTCCTGGCACCGTTGTTGCAGCTCGAGCCGATATTGCTTGGAGGTGTAGCGTCGAGGCCGTTATCGAAGTCCTGTTAGTCGTCTTGCTCTTGGTTCTTTTCGCGCATTATCCAAAACCCGATCCGCGCTAGCACCGCGAACCCCACCTGTAGTATTCTCTGGCGCCTCGCCGCTTGGTGATAGCGTTCTCGAAACAGCTTGATTTCGATGCCTTCTAAGCCCTTCTTACGCTCCAGAATCTCGAGGAGAACCTTATGACGATGCCGGTGAGCATCACGGTGAACGGGACGGAGACCTCTCATGAGGTCGAGCCCCGTTTGTTGCTGGTGCACTATCTCAGAGATGTTATTGGTTTAACGGGAACGAACGTAGGCTGCGATACGAGCCAGTGCGGATCCTGCACTGTGCTCATCGACGGCCTGGCCGTCAAGTCGTGCACCGTGCTTGCGGTCCAGGGGGACGGGAGCGACATCACAACCATCGAAGGGCTTGCCAAGAACGGCGAGCTTCATCCGATTCAACAAGCGTTCTGGGACAATCATGGATTGCAATGCGGGTTCTGTACGCCGGGCATGATCATCACGGCAACGGAGATCTTGAAGAAGAACAAGAAAGCTACCGAGCAAGATGTTCGCCACGGGCTCGAGGGCAATATCTGTCGTTGCACGGGCTACGAGAACATCGTGAAGTCCATCGTCGCCGCCCAGAGCGTCGCGCCCGCGAAAAAGGCTGGCAAGGCCAAGAAGGGAACCGCGTAATGGGTTACGTAGGTTCGAGCGTCAAGCGTGTCGAGGATCCGCGTTTCATCCAGGGGAAAGCAAGCTATGTCGGGAACATCATTATGCCCGGGATGGTCCATCTCGCCATCAAGAGAAGCCCCTACGCGCACGCGAAGATCAAGAAGATCAACACCAAGAAAGCCAAAGCTCTTCCCGGAGTCGTCGCGGTCTTCACGGGGCAGGATCTCTTGGATGGGGGTTGCGGGCCGCTGCCTTGCGGGTGGAATGTACCCGACATAAAAACGCCGACGCGCTACGCGCTGACGGTCGACAAAGCCAGGCACGTCGGTGACGGCGTAGCCGTCGTCGTGGCCGAGGACCCTTATATCGCGGCCGATGCTGTCGAGCTCATCGACGTCAGCTACCAGCCGCTCGATGTGGTGATCGACGCCAGGAAGACGACGGAGTTAGAAGCCCCTCTCGTCCATGATGACATCTCCGAGAACACGAGCTATGAGTGGGCCCTCGGTGACAAAGCGGTGTGCGACAAGGCGTTCGAGGAGGCCGACCACATCGTGGAGCTGGATCTGACGAATCAGCGTCTCATCCCGAACGCGATGGAACCTCGGGCCTGTGTCGCCCAGTGGACCGACACGACCGAAGAAATGATCGTCTGGACGGCGAGTCAGAATCCGCAGCTCATCCGGCTTCTTTTGAGCGCTTACACACTCCTTATACCGGAGCACCGGCTTCGCGTCATCTCTCCCGACGTCGGCGGCGGGTTCGGCAGCAAGATCTTTCATTATCCTGAAGAGGTCATCACGCCTTGGGTGTCGCGCGCGGTCAATCGTCCGGCGAAATGGGTCGCGACACGCTCCGAAGCGTCGATAACCGATTCGCAAGGCCGGGACCATATCACGGTTGCCCGTATGGCGCTCAAGAAAGATGGGGAGATCACGGGGTTGCACGTGTCGACGTGGGCGAACATGGGCGCCTATCTTTCGACCTTGGCTCCGCTCATCCCCACGGCGCTCTACATCACGCTCTTGGCCGGGCTCTACCGGATGAAAGGCATCTGGGGCGAAATGTGGGGGACGCTGACCAATACGGTTCCCGTGGATGCCTATCGTGGTGCGGGACGACCGGAAGCGTCTTACCTGCTCGAACGTCTGGTCGACATAGCGGCTCACGAGCTCAGCATCGACCCGGTCGAGATCCGGGTGAAGAATTTCATCGGTAAGGACGAGTTCCCCTACCAGACCCCCTTGGCCTTTGAGTACGACAGTGGCGACTACCACGCGCTTTTCGAAAAAGCCACGAGTCTCGCGGATTACGCCAAGATGCGCACCGACCAGACGGACGCTCGCGACAATGGGCGGCTCGTTGGCATCGGGATCTCCGGTTGCATCGAGGCTAGCGGGCCCGCCCCGTCCGCTGTGGCTGGCTCGTTGGGCTTCGCGCTCGGTCTGTGGGAGAGCGGTGTCGTCCGCGTCCACCCCACCGGCAAAGTCACGGTGTTGACCGGCTCGCACTCGCACGGGCAGGGTCACGAAACGACGTTCGCCCAGATCGTCGCGGATGAGCTCGGCGTGCCCATGACGGACATCGAGGTCGTGCACGGTGATAGCGGGCGCATACCCTTCGGCATGGGCACTTACGGCAGCCGAAGCGCCTCCGTGGGTGGCAGCGCCTTGGTGAAGAGTGCGGAGAAGATTCGCGCGAAGCTCATCAAGATCGCGGCGCATCAGCTCGAAGCGGCCGAAGAGGACATGGTCTACGACCGGGCCGAAGGTAAAGTCTACGTCAAAGGCTCGCCCGATAAATCCAAGCCTTTCGCCGAGCTTGCTTTCGCGAGCTATACCGCCCACAACCTTCCGGAAGGTCTCGATCCGGGGCTCGAGGAGATTTCGTTCTACGACCCGGCCAATTTCACGTTCCCGAACAGTGCACATATCGTGCAAATCGAGATCGACCCGGAGACGGGGGAAGTCGAGCTGCAGCGCTATGTCGCGGTCGATGATGTCGGCAACGTCATCAACCCCATGATCGTGGAAGGTCAGATTCAGGGCGGGATCGCACAAGGCGTAGGCCAAGCTCTTTGGGAGCAAGGCGTCTACGACGAAAGTGGTCAGCTGCTCACCGGCTCGCTCATGGAGTACGCGTTGCCGCGCGCCGCTTCGTTTCCCAAGTTCGAGATTGGTCGTATCGAGACACCTTCGCCGCACAACCCGTTGGGGGTGAAAGGTGCAGGTGAGATGGGCACGATCGCGAGCACCGTCGCCGTCGCGAACGCGGTGATGGACGCGCTCGCGCCTCTCAATATCCGCCACCTGGACATGCCGCTGACTCCCGACAAGATCTGGAGCGCTATGCAGAAGGTCGGCGAAGCCAAAACTGCCAAAGTCGAGTATTTTGGGGGAGAGTGATTCATGTACTCAGCTAGTTTCGATTACTACCGACCGAAGACACTGAAAGATGCCATTGCGCTCCTCAAGAAGAACAAAGACGCGAAGCTTCTCGCGGGTGGACACTCGTTGCTCCCGGCTATGAAGCTCCGCGTTAGCTCTCCTTCGACGCTCATCGACATTGGTCGCATCAAGGGGCTCGACAGGATCAAAGTATCGAAGTCGACGGTCAGGATGGGGGGGCTGACGACGCACGCGGCCGTGGAGAGCTCGAAAGAACTGGCGAAAGCGTGCCCGGTGCTGGGCGAGTGCGCGGGGCTCATTGGTGACCTCCAGGTGCGCAATCGCGGCACCATTGGCGGAAGCCTCGCGCATGCCGATCCAGCCGCGGACTATCCCACGGTCATGCTCGCGCTCGGCGCCGACATTACCGTAACGGGAAGCCGGGGCAAGCGGAAGGTTGCCGCGGAGAAGTTTTTCGTCGACCTCTTCACAACCGCGCTCAAACGGGGCGAGGTGCTGACCGAAGTGAGTGTTCCCGCGATGAAGACCGGGCAAGGGGCATGCTATCTGAAGCACCGCCATCCGGCCTCGAGCTATGCCGTGGTCGGTGTCGCCGCTTACGTAAGCTTGAAGGAAGGTGTTTGCAGCGATGCCACGATCGCGATTGGCGGTGCGACTACGGTCCCGATGGTCGCCGACGGCGCTGCGGACGCGCTCGTCGGTAACGCCCCCACCGTGAAAGTGATTGAGGGTGCCGCGCAGACGGTAGCGGAGGCGATTGAGGATCCGCTTGGCGATGTCTATGCTTCCGGAGAATATCGAACGCACCTCGCCACGGTCTTGACCCGCCGGGCGCTCACGGAGGCGTTCAAGCGAGCGAAACGGCAGAAATAGCTTGACGATCGGATCCATCGAGGCGCTTCAAGCGCAGCTCCGGGAAAAACTGTACATTGCCGACCGTGGTCTTGCGACGGCGATTTATCTCGCCCTGAAGCTCGAGCGCCCGCTTTTTCTGGAAGGAGAGGCGGGCGTCGGGAAGACCGAGATCGCCAAAGTCCTCACCGAGATTCTCGACACCGAGCTGATTCGGCTGCAATGTTACGAGGGACTCGACGTCAATCAGGCCGTCTACGAGTGGAACTATACGCGGCAGATGATGCATATCCGCCTCGCGGAGAGCCGTGGAGAGAAGCTCGAGGAAAAAGATCTCTTCGGACCGGATTTCCTTCTCGCTCGGCCGCTTCTCAAAGCCATCGACCCCTCCGCGAAGAAGGCTCCTGTTCTTCTGATTGACGAAGTCGACCGCAGTGACGAAGAGTTCGAAGCCTATCTTTTGGAGGTCTTGTCGGATTTCCAGATTACAATCCCGGAGATCGGAACGATCCGCGCGAAGAAGCGCCCGCTCGTCATCGTGACCTCCAACCGGACCCGCGAGGTACACGACGCGCTCAAGAGGCGCTGTCTCTATTTTTGGATCGACTACCCGACGTTTCAAAAAGAGCTCGAGATCGTACGCGCCAAGCTTCCACACGCTTCGGAAAAGCTTTCTAACCAAGTGACCCGTTTCGTGCAAGAGCTTCGTGAGATGGAGCTCTACAAGGTTCCAGGGGTTGCCGAAACATTGGATTGGGTCAGCGCACTCGTGGCGCTCGATAAAGAATCGCTCGACGAGAGCGTCGTGGAGGAAACGCTCGGGGCCCTCCTGAAATATCGCGAGGACATCGACAAGTTGCGGGGCGACGGTGCGCGAGCGGTTCTGGAGCGAGTCGAAGCGGCGGGCTAGCCTGATGGCCGCAGAGCCTCATCACCTTCTCCGAAACCTCGTTCTCTTCGGACGTGTCTTGCGCGGGCTCGGGCTCGACGTTAATCCCGGGCGTATGATGGATCTCGTCCAGGCGCTCTCATATGTCAAGGTCGGTCTACGCTCCGACTTCTACCACGCGGCGCGCTCACTTCTCGTTCATCAGCGCGATGACATACCTCTTTTCGACCAAGCCTTCGAGATGTTCTGGCAAAAACCGCTCGGTGAGTGGAAGCTCTCCGAGATTCGCGGGCGGCGTGTGCGACGAACGAAGCCCAAGCCTCTCGTGGTGGCGCCGCCGCTCGCGTCCGAGAGCGCGGGTGCGCTTCCTGACGATGCGCAGGAGAGGCCCGTCATCGAGGTGACGAAGACCTACAGCGCGCGTGAAGCGCTCCGGCGGCGCGATTTTTCCGAGCTCAGCGAAGACGAGATTCGAGAAGTCCGCGAGCTCATCGCGGATCTGGTTTGGCGTCTCGGCGAGCGTCTTACGAGACGCCATCGGGTCGGCGAGGGGAGGCGCCTCGATCTTCGGCGGACGTTCCGGCAGAGCCTCCGTCATGGCGGCGAAGTTCTGAGCTTCGCCCGCCGCAAGCCACGTCGAAAGCCGCGTCCGCTCGTTGTCATCGCCGATATCAGCGGCTCGATGGAGCGCTACACGCGGCTTCTTCTACATTTCAGCTATAGCTTGACGCAAGGCCTCGGCCAGCGCGTCGAAGCCTTCGCGTTCGGCACGCGCCTCACCCGTTTGAGCCGGCACCTGCGCGATCGGGATGTCGAGCGTGCCTTATCGGGCGTCTCGAGGGCCGTGACCGATTGGTCGGGCGGGACCCGCATCGGAGACTGCCTCCATACGTTCAACTACGAGTGGGCCCGGCGAGTCCTGAGTGGTGGCGCCATCGTCCTTCTCATCAGCGATGGCTGGGATCGTGGCGACCCGGAAGTTCTCGCCAAGGAGATGGACAGGCTCCGAAGAAGCTGTCATCGTCTGATCTGGCTGAACCCGCTTCTGGGCTCGCCCGAATACGAACCGTTGACGCGAGGCATGCAGGCGGCGCTCCCGCACGTGGATAATTTTCTTCCGGTGCACAATCTGAAGAGCCTCGAGGATCTTGCGCAGCACCTCGAGAAACTGGGCCGGCGATGCTAGAAGAGAGAGCGAGCATTAATCAGAAATGAGCATTAGAGATATCGCTTCGGATGTCGATCGATGGCGCGACGAGGGGCAGGACATTGCCCTTGCGACAGTCATCCAAACTTGGGGCTCCGGCCCCCGCCGCCCTGGCGCGAAAATGGCGCTCACCCGGGACGCCCGTATCACGGGATCGGTGAGCGGCGGCTGCGTCGAGTCCGCGGTCGTCGAGGAGGGCCGCGAAGTCCTCGCTAGCGGCAAGCCCAAGCTACTTCATTACGGCGTGGCCGATGAGACGGCCTGGGAAGTCGGCCTTTCCTGCGGGGGGAGGATTGAGATTTTCGTCGAGCCGCTCACGGACGAGGTTTACGTTCCTCTCAGGCGTGCCTTTGGCGAAGAGCAACCCGTCGCCCGAGCGACGATCGTCAAGGGTGATGCGCTCGGGGAGAGCGTCGTTGTCGAAGAAGCGAGCTCCGAGGAGGGGACGCTCGCCGAAGCGGCGCGCCGGGCGCTCGAGGTCGGTCGTTCCGAGCGCGTAAGCCTTCAGGACGGCTCCGAGATTTTCGTCGATGTCGAGCTGCCGCCACCCACGCTCGTCATGGTGGGAGGCGTTCATGTCGCCGTGGCGATGACGACGATCGCAGAGACGGTCGGCTATCGCACCGTGGTTGTCGATCCGCGCGCGGTCTTCGGGAGTGACGAGCGCTTCTCGCATGTCGGGAAGCTCGTCCGCGAATGGCCGGACGATGCGTTGAGGCATCTCGGTTTGAATCGGTCGACAGCGGTCGCCACGCTGACGCATGATCCCAAGCTCGACGATCCCGCCCTCGAAGTCGCGCTCCCGAGTGACGCGTTTTACGTCGGGGCTCTCGGGAGCAAGCGTACGCAGGAGAAGAGGCGGCGGCGCTTGATCGAGAGGGGGCTTGAGGAGGAATATCTAGAACGGCTGCGCGCACCGATCGGCCTCCCCATCGGCTCGCATTCCCCGGAGCAAATTGCGCTATCTATCATGGCGGAGATCGTGGCGATAAGGAACGGAGTCTCGATGTGAAGAAAGCGTTCGTCCTTTGCTTGCTTGCGGCGTCCTTGCTCGTCGCGAAAGAGCGGACGTTCGAGTTCACCTATGTCGCCGAGCTCGAGATTCCCGAGGGCTCCAGCAAGCTTTCGATGTGGCTACCCTATCCGACATCGGACGATTTCCAGGACGTCCGCCTTTTGTCCATCGATTCGCCGGTACCGACCAGGGTCTATCAGGAATATACCTATCGGAACTCGATGCTCTTTCTGACGACGTCGGCCACGGAGCTCGAGACGCTGCGCGTCGAGATGCAGTTTCGCGTGACGCGGCGTGAGCACGTCGAGAGCAAGAGCGAGTTCACCGAGCTCGAGGACCCCGACGGCCTTTTCGGATTCGCGGAGAGGCGGTGGCTCGAGCCCGATCGCCTCGTGCCCATCGACGACTACATCCGAGAGCTCGCGGAAGAGGTCACGAAAGGCAAGACGACGGTGGTTGAAAAGGCCCGTGCTATCTACGACTACACGGTCGATAGCCTTGAATATGACCAGAGCGGGACGGGCTGGGGGCGAGGCGATATTTACTACGCGTGTGACACGAAGCGCGGCAACTGCACGGATTTCCACGCGGTCTTCATCGGCTTTGCGCGAGCGGTGAACATCCCCGCCAAGTTCGCCATCGGATTTCCGATCCCGCGCGATCGCGGTGAAGGCGAAGTGGCCGGTTATCACTGCTGGGCCGAGTTCTTCGTGCCGGGCTATGGCTGGGTGCCGGTCGACACGTCCGAGGCGAACAGGAACCCCGATGAGCGCGAATATTTCTTCGGCGCGCATGACGAGAACCGCGTGGCGTTCACGGTGGGCCGGGACATCATGCTCAACCCCAAGCAAGCGGGCGGTCCTTTGAACTTCTTCATCTATCCCTATGCCGAGATCGACGGGAAGCCGGTGAGTGGCATTAAGCGACAGTTCTTCTACACGGACCTCGGGCTCCTGGCGGCCTTGGCGAAGTAGAGCGCTCCTCCTGACGGCGCTCGTCGCCGTCTCGCTCCTTGTCTACCAATACCGGCCTTTTGTGGGCGAGGCCCGCCGCGTCATTCTCGCTTTGGCGGCCGTGGGCTTTTTCCTCGCGCCACTCTCGACACGACCGTTGCGGCTGGCTCTCTGGCTTCCCGCCGTGGCCGCCGTGGCGTGGGGAGGGAAGATGGCGGGTACCGGATATGGAGGCCTCCCGCTCTGGCTCGTTTGCTCCATCGCCGGCGGCGTACTCGCGATCCGCGCTGGCGGTCGCGCGGCCATCTACTACCTGCCGGGAGCGGAGAACGAAGAAGGGCTCGCTCTTCAGCACGTCATCCGTCGAAACTTGCTTGCGGCGTTCTTCGTTTTCGCCACCGTGTTCGTGTGGGACGGATTCGGCACCTTGTCCCCGTACCCGCGCGCGGGCTTGTTTTTGGTCGCCGCGATGCTCTTCCTGCGCTATCTGCTGCTGCAATCCAAGTTTTTACATCTCCCCACAACACCTTATCTGAGCGCTCCGGAAGCACGGGGCTTCGTCGCCTCGCAAAAGTGGCCCGTATTGACGCTGGCGCTCGTCATCGGTGCGACCCAATGGCCCGATGCCTGGTTCGGTATGAACGACACGACACCGCTCTTGCTGACGTCTCTGCTGCTTCTCGTGCTCGCCGGGTTGATTTTCGTGATAGCGCTCGTGCGTTTGCAGCAGGCAGGTCTTTGGGCGAGGCCGCTCGTACGGCGCACGAGCTTCTACGCGGGGATGGCGCTTGCGGTAGCCCTTGCGGCGGTCCTCGTCGAGCTCATAGCTCCGGGCCCCGCGCGCCGTATCTCGTTCACGACCGCATGCACCTTCGTGCTGGTCCTGCTTCCGTTCGTGAACAGCACGACTCGGTTGCTCTCCCGTTACCCGAACGCGTGCTTTCTCGTCGCGCCGCCCGTTCTTGCAGTGATGAGCGCGCCACTCACGGCTGTGAACGGGCCGGGAGGGATGCCCACCTCCCCGGCGTTTCTTTTTGCGTTCGCCGTACTCATGATCGCGTACCAGTTGCTCGTCGTCGTTGGAGAGCACGGACGCGGGACGATTTATCTTCTCGCGTCGCTCGGTGTGCTCGCGGCGATCTTTTTCTCCGACGGTGGGGCCTGGGCGGAGAGGGGAGGTGCTTGGAAGATCTTTCTCATTGCGCTCGGCTTCGTGCTCTACGCGATCGATTTGCTGGACAGGGCGAGCCGAGCAGCCTCGAGGTCGTCCGATCAATCTTAAGAAAAGCATGACGCAAAGACGCAAGGGCGCAAAGGAACGACAAGACGAGAGCGGTGGTTAGGGATGGGTTGTGAGCTGATTCCACGGGGTGTCACGGGGACCGGGATTTGCGCCTTGCACTGATTTTCTGCTGGACGAAGTTCACGATCTCGCTCCAAACGTAAACCCGGGCTGTTCGAGCCTAGGATGGGGACGCCCGGAGGCTAAGAGTGAGGACGCCGCGCAGGCAACACGCCGGCGAGCTGCGACCGGGCCTCAAGCAAAGCGATCTCGGTCGTCTTCCAGTCGATGCAGGCATCCGTAACCGAAACACCACGGCGCAACTGGCTGCGGTCCTCGGGGATGTCCTGTCGCCCCGCCTCCAGGTTGCTTTCGAGCATGACCCCAACGATGGACGTGTTGCCGTCCCGGATCTGGCGGACGACGTTGGTCAGAACGAGCGGCTGCACTTCGTGCTGCTTGAGCGAGTTGCCGTGGCTGCAGTCGATGACGATGTTTTCGCGTAGGCTGGCTTTCGCGAGCTCTTGTTCGCACATCGCGACACTGACCGAATCGTAGTTCGGGCGGTTGCCGCCGCGGAGGATGATGTGCCCGAAAGGGTTGCCCCGGGTGTGGAACACGGCGCAGCGGCCTTCGACGGTCATCCCGAGAAAGCTTTGTGGTGACGCTGCAGCTTTGAGGGCGTTGATGGCGACGTTGATATTGCCGTCCGTGCCGTTCTTGAAACCGACGGGCGACGAGAGACCGCTGGCGATTTCGCGATGGGTTTGGGACTCGGTCGTGCGCGCGCCGATGGCCGCCCAGGAAACGAGATCGCTCAGATATTGCGGCGTTATCGGGTCGAGCGCTTCCGTTCCGACGCCGAGCCCGAGCTCGGCAAGTCGCAGGAGAAACTCCCGCGCCATGTTGAGCCCCTCGGCGATGCGGAACGAGTCGTCCATATGCGGGTCGTTGATGAGGCCCTTCCATCCAACGCTCGTGCGAGGTTTTTCGAAGTAGACGCGCATGATGATGAGGAGCGTGTCGTTCACTTCATCCGCGAGACCTTTGAGCCGCTCGGCATATTCCATCGCGGCGTCGAGGTCGTGGACCGAGCACGGTCCAACGACGACGAGCAGGCGAGGATCCTCTTGGGTCAGGATCTGACGGATCGCGTGGCGGGTCTCGAGCACGGTCGTTTGTGCCTTCGGAGTCGCGGGGTATTGCTCGCGCACCTCCTTCGGGGCGGGGATCAGCTCCCGCGACGCAATATTGGCGTTGTCGAGAATGCCCTCGTCCATAGAAAGAATGTAGCACGCCGGGCTGTCAAAAATTGACGGAGACGCTATATTGGTCGCAGAGGGAGCGGTGTCGTGAGATTTTCGAGTTTTTGGCTCGTGGAGAGAGAGAAATCGAGGCGGACGAGGGACAGGATCTCGAGGCTGTGCTCCGCGACCCGGACGAGCGGTTGAACCAGCGCGATTCGTGAAGCTTTGAGCTTCCCGTCCCCGTCGTTAAAGCCTTGGCGGCGATTA
>SMYC01000004.1 GCA_004356105.1 Acidobacteriota bacterium
AGCTCATTCTCGACGCCGTTGGGGACGCCTCGGGCAGCATCACCGAAGCCGGCAAGTTTCTCGGCCTGCACCCCAACTACCTTCACCGCCTAATCAGCAATTTAGGATTGCGCGACCAGATCAAAAGTAGCTAAACTAACTTGTTCACTTCAATCGCGTACGAGCTCGGCCGGAGAACGAAAAGGCGATGACGTGTATCAATATCCTGGTCTTGCTGGCTTCCACCAACGGAGCCCGAGCGCAAAGCAAAGTCTACATCTCCGCCGATATGGAAGGGGTGACCAGCGCCGTCACCGGTGAGCAGCTCGGCCCTTCGGGCTTCGAATATCATAGGTTTCGTGAGTTCATGACCGAAGAAGTGCTCGCGGTGATCCGAGGTGCTCGCGCCGCGGGCGCCACCGAGTTTCTCGTGAGCGACTCGCATGGAAACGGTCAGAACTTGCTCATCGATCGCTTTTTGAAGGACGTGCAAATCGTGAGGTCCTGGCCGCGGCCTCTCGGCATGATGGGGGGTCTCGACGAGAGCTTCGACGCGGCGAACTTCATCGGTCACCACACTTCGACCGCCAATTCGAAGAGCTAGAGTGGGCTTTAACATGACAAGAAAATCCCTCTTGTGCACGTTCTGCCTCTTGGCAAGCACAGTGAACGCGCAATACCGAACGCGAACGGAAGCGATCGAAGCGCAGCGCCGCGACCATCAGGCGCGGCTCTGGCCGGAGCGCGAGTCCCCACTCGTCGAAGCCGTCAATAATCTCGTCGAGCGCGGACTTTATGACGGCGCCCGTTCCGGTAAGGGCGCCAACGGCGCCCAATTCGTCCTCGGCGGCACGCGTTCCGGGCAAGGCATGAGCGTCGGCGTAGGTTACCGGCGCACGGACTTTTGGCAGGAACGTCTGGGACTACGCGGCACGGCGCGCATCACCCCGCAGCTGGCCTACATGTTCGACGCCCAAGTCGACTTTCAAAGCCTCGAGACCGAGCGTCTGTTCGTCGATTTCTATGCCAAGTACGAATCCTCTCCCCAGATGGACTTCTATGGTGAAGGGGGCGACTCTAGCCTCGAGAACCGTTCTAGCTATCTGTACGAGGACCTCGTCGCCGATTTTCGGTTCGGATACAACATCCGCGAGTGGCTCCGCCTCGGCGGAACGATGGGAGCCGTCGACGTTCATACGGGACCGGGCAAACGGAGCGGGGTTCCGTCTCTCGACGAAGTGTTCACGCCGGAGGAAGCCTTGGGCTTCGGCCTCGACACCTGGTACTCGCGCTGGGGCGGCTTCATCGAAGTCGACTACCGGGATCTTCCGGGAGGTCCGCGCTCGGGCGGTTACTATTCGACGACCATTCGCCAATATGCCGACCAGCGACTCGCCACCTTCGACTTCACGCAAATGGTATTCGAGCTCCATCAATACATTCCGTATTTCAACAAGAATCGAGTGATCGCGTTCCGCCTGCGCGCGGAGATCACGTCCGAGGACGAAGGGAGCGCCATCCCCTTCTATCTGCAACCGAAGCTCGGCGGCAACGACGACCTTCGAGGCTTTCAGCGTTATCGCTTCTACGACAACCAGGCGATCATCGTCTCGATCGAGCATCGCTGGTATGCGTCTTCCGTGCTCGACGTGGCCATCTTCGCCGACGCTGGGAAAGTCGCCCCTCAGTTGAGGGACGTGGATTTCAGCGAGCTCGAATGGAGCGCCGGCATCGGCTTTCGCTTCAAAGTGCAGGACGCCTACATCATGCGCATCGACTTCGCCGCCGGCCGCGAAGGCTTTCGCTGGATGTGGACCTTCAGCGACATCTTCAAGACCAAGTGGGGAATCTACTAATGCGGTCGCCGCCGAAGCTCGCTTCGCTGATTCTCGCGCTCTCCGTTCTCGCCGGACCGGCAGCTGCTCAAAAGTTCTACCCGGACGACCCGCTCGAGAAAGAACCGCCGCTCTGGCCCACGCTCGATCCGCAAACACGCGCGCTCAGTGACATCCTCGAGCTGTTCAACCACACTTTCGGAGAGCCCGGTGAGCGCCATCCTGAGGGAGGCGTCATCCCCGCGGGCGGCGTCAACACCATGGGCGAAGTCATGGACGGCGCATGGTTCGAGAACCGCCATGCGCGCCACCGGTTCAGCCCCGAGGGCTTGAAGCGCGGTCCAGGCGACGACCGGCCGCCGACGATGGACGCAAAGTGGCGCGTCCTCACACTCAAGAAATTCGGGTTCCGGCCCGGCATCCTCATCGCCGACTCGACAAATCAGCTCTACCTTCTTCGATTCGACCCGAAGGACTGGCTCGAGATGGCCACGGGCGCCGAGATGGTCTCCTCGAAGATCCTTTACGCTCTCGGCTATTTCGTACTAGAGAACTACATCGTCTATGTCGAGCGAGAGCAGCTTGCGCTCGCGGATGGCGCCGAGAGCGTGACGAGCAGCGGCGGCACGCGGGACATCATCGAGGAGGACATCGACAACTTCCTTCTCGACGCGGCGCGGGACCCGGAGCGCGGCTACCGCGCTGTGGCCACCCGGATTCCCGGCTCGTGGGAGGGCCTTCTCGGACCCTATCAAGTATTCGGGACGAGGAGCGACGATCCGAATGACATCGTGCCTCATGAGCACCGGCGTGATCTTCGAGGCCTCTTCGTCTTCTCGTCGTGGATCCAACACCACCGCATGGGAGCGGTTTACACGCTCGACGCTCTCGTGACGCAAGAGGACGTCCCCGTCATCCGTCACTACCTCGTCGACTTCTTTGCGACTCTGGGGAGCGGCGGAGTGGAACCGTCGAAGTCCTATTCAGGCAACGAAAAGAAGTTCGACTTTGGAAACACGTTCAAGAACATCGTCGGCATGGGCGTCTATGCTCCGCGCTGGATGCGCGCGCGTTACCCCAAATATCGCTCGGTCGGACACTTCGAGTACGAGACCTTCGCTCCCGACCGCTGGAAATCAAGCGCCACCATCGCACCCTTCGCGAACCGACTTCCCGACGATACTTATTGGGCCGCCAAGCAAGTCATGACGTTCACCGACGACGACATCCGCGCACTCGTGAGCACAGGCCAATATAGCGACCCGGTGGCGGAAGCTTGGATCGTTGAAAGCCTTATCGAGAGGCGCAACCGGATTGGCGCCACATATTTCGCCAAGGTGTTTCCTCTCGACCGTTTCGAGATTAAAAACGGTGAGCTTCTTTTCGAAGATATGGCCGTCAAGTATGGGTTCAGTGGCCCACGCCCATACAGGTTTCAGTGGAGCCTTTTCGATAATCAAGCCGAGACCCATCAACTCGTGGGTGTCCCCGTTACGGATGCCCACATCCCGCCCATCTCGAACGCCGCCGAAGACGGAACGTATCTCTCCGTTCGAATCACGGCCGGCGAGCAAGGTAAGTCTGTCCGCGTTTACTTCCGCAAAGAGAGTGACAGCCTCGCGATCGTCGGCGTCGATCGCGACTGGCCCGGGAAGCTTTTAGCGGATGCGCATTTCGACGTCGATACCGGGCTCACGCGTTACCAGGAGCTCACCCCGATCCAGAAGGAGCTCTTCGACGGCTACGCAAGAAGCTACAACGAAAGCACAAGGTTCGACTTGACCGCGGAAGACTATTTCAACTCTCTGATGATCTCGGAAAGAACGACCTACGACGCGGTCACGCACGCACTCATGAGCTCGGCGCTTACCGACGAGGAGGGGAGCTCTCTGGGGCACGCCATCGATCTCGTCGAAGGCGTCGAGCGCATCGCCGGCCAGTATTACGGCCGCTCGGGGGACCAGCAGTTCCGCCTCTACGTATTACTGAAAGACGGGGCGCGCGAGACTCTAGAGAAATCGCAGGAGTTCTCGCTCGGGCACTTGAACACGGTGTACCACGTCGGCTATCCCTACAGCTTTCGTCAAGGCGGGAAACTGCCGAGCATTCAGTTCTCTATTTCCGAAGATCGCGAAAAGGCCGATATCGACGTCGACTACCGATCGAGCAAGATGCCAGCGGCCATGTTCAACGGCCATCTCACCTCCGCGAACTCCGACGTGCGTGCCGGCAACAATCACGAGCGCCACAACGGCCGCTGGGGAGGCTTCGTCGCTTGGTGGCAAGGTGTTTTCGGCAACTTGACCCATCATCAGGGGAACACGGCCGGGCCCGGCATGTACTCCCGTGAACGTCCCGAAGTGTCGACACCGCTTCCTCCCGATCGTCCACGTGGAGCGGAGCCCGAAAAACTCGAGGACGCGGCGCAAGAATTTCTCACGGATTGGCTGGTACGCCGCAACGTCGACGAGGCCCTCCACTTCATGTCCGAGCGCGCCCTCGCCTGCGTGGATACCGACGACGACGTCGACGACGAGATCCTGCGCGACCAAGGTGCGGTCGCAGCCTTGAAGGATGCGATGGAGCTGAGCATCGACGAGATGGGCGACCGGGACAACTTGGCCGAAGCCATCGACGCCGTGCTTCCATGGCGCGAATCGATCCGCATCGTCGAGCACGCTTACGAAAACGATTTCGCCCAGTTGGAGCTGACGAACGAAGACGCCGCGGTCTATCTGTGCGGCGAGGTACCCGAGACCGGAGCGCCCGATGACTACGGGACCTTTTACGCGTCGCTTTTCCGGTTCAAACGAGAAGGGAGCGCCATTCTTGGCATTCTCTGGACGCGCGAGAACGGCAACTGGCGCATCGTAGCCTGGGAGGCCTTCGAACAGTAGATTCCCTGAGTATGAAAAACGAGCCTGGTCACATTTTGATAGCGTTCATCATCGTGACAGTGGTCCATCTGGCTGCAGAAGGGCTCGCGACCGGCGCACACGCGCTGCAGGGCGGATCGCTCGAGGATGACGCGCTGCCGGTTCCTGTCAACGTCGGCATTTTCGTCATCGACGTATCGGAGGTCGACGATGCGGCTCAGACTTTCCGCGTCGACTTTCACCTGTCCGCGCGCGGGCACGATGAGCAACTCGCCGACCCCGATTCGAACCGGATCAGACGGCTCGCGCTCTCGGACGTCTGGCACCCCCAGCGGGACATCCGCAACCGCAGGAGCGTCGAGCTTCTGTTCCCGATGGAGGTCGAGGTTGACCGCGACGGGAACGCGCACTAGGGGCAGAGAATCTCGGGAACGCTGTCGGCGCGCCTCGACCTGCGAGATTTCCCCTTCGACCGTCAGGTCCTCCCCATCGAGGTTGTTTCGCTTCGCTACGGTCCCGAAGAAGTGTCTTTCGAGGTCGACGCCGAGCGTACCGGCAGCCTGGATCGCTTGACCTTGCCGGGATGGACGTGGAGCTCGGCGAGGCTCGATCCAGCGACGTTCAGCTCGCGGCCCAGGGGAGAGCGCTCTCGCAGATCGAGCTCCCGATTCACGTGAACCGACGAGTCGCCTACTACCGCTGGACGATGCTGGCTCCACTGGTGCTCCTCGTCCTCATGGCCTGGAGCGTATTCTGGATCGATCCCTCCCTTCTCCCGTCGCAGATTGCCGTTTCGACCGCCTCGGTGTTCGCCCTCATCGCGTTTCGACTCAGCATCAGCGATCTCCTGCCGCCCGTTCCCTTGTGCTCCGTAAAAACTCGTTCCGGCGTTGATTCCGCGGTTTAGACCTGCCAGGATTGGCTGTTTCGCGCCGACCGGCCCGACGGGGTGACCATCACGATTATCGATTGGCAACGCACCGCCTGACCGGGCGAAGCCCTCAGACGCAGCGCTTCCGACGTCTTCGAGGCGTCTGCAC
>SMYC01000005.1 GCA_004356105.1 Acidobacteriota bacterium
CAAAGAATGTGAGAATCGTAGAACCAACAGTTGGTGAAACCAGCGAGCTCGGCCTGCCGGCAGAGCGCCTTGGTGCGCTCGGGCCCGATATCTCCCTTCATACAAATCGCGAATTCCATTTCCCTTGCACCGTCCCTTCAGTCGTGATCGTGACCCGCCTATTTTCTCATCTTTCCTCTGGATTCGCCGGCCCGTTTGATGGCATTGTTGTCGTGCGATGACCAAGCGACTCATCTATTCCATCGACGACAACCCGCCCTGGGTAGAAGCCATACCCCTTGGATTTCAGCACTACCTCACGATGTTCGGCTCGACGGTGGCGATCCCTCTCATCTTGAGTGGGCCGCTCGGACTCGCCGACAAGCCCATCGAGCTCGGCTGGCTCATCAGCACGATGTTCTTCGTGAGCGGTATCACGACGCTCTTGCAGACGACGTGGGGCAATCGACTGCCGCTCATTCAAGGCGGCACGTTCTCCTTTCTCGCACCGACGATCGCGATCACAGGAATGGCGGGCGTCGCGGAAGCGGGGTTCGAGATCAAGCTTCAGCATGTGCAAGGCGCGATTATTGCGGGATCGTTTTTTGAGATCGCGATCGGTTATTCGGGGCTGATGGGAAAGCTCCTTCGCTTCATTGGGCCGATAACGATAGCACCTACGATCGCACTCGTCGGCCTCGCGCTCTTCCGCCTAGGCGCTCCGGCAGCGGGCAAACACTGGGGCATCGGCGGGCTCACTATCGTGCTCATCATTTTGTTCAGCCAATATCTGCGGCGCACCCACCGCGCGTTCGAGCTGTTTCCCATCATGCTCGCCATCTTGCTCGCTTGGGGGGTCGCGGCCGTCTTGACTTGGACCGGCGTTTTCCCGGAGGCTCATCCGGCGCGCGTTTCGATGGCCAACGTGGTGAGCGCGCCGTGGATCCGCGTGCCCTATCCCTTTCAGTGGGGCTTGCCCGCCTTTGGAGTGGCTGCGACCATTGGCATGCTCGCGGGCTATCTCGCCTCGATGGTCGAGTCGGTCGGGGACTATTACGCTTGCGCGCGCCTCGCGGGGGCCCCGATACCGTCGCCGTCCACGGTCAATCGCGGCATCGGCATGGAAGGCGTGGGCTGCCTCATCGCCGGTATCTTCGGTACGGGTAACGGTACGACGTCCTATAGCGAGAACATCGGCGCCATCGGTTTGACGCGCGTGGGGAGCCGCCGCGTCATACAGACGGGCGCTGCCTTCATGATCGTGCTCGGCGTCTTCGGCAAGTTTGGGGCGATTTTCACCACCATCCCTGAGCCGATTGTCGGCGGCATGTATTGCGCGATGTTCGGGATGGTCACGGCCGTGGGGCTGTCGAATCTGCAGTTCGTTGACCTCAACTCCGCGCGGAATCTCTTCATCCTGGGCTTTTCTTTCTACATGGGTCTCTCGATGCCGGAATATTTTGCAGCTAGTCCGCTCACATTCGAGCCCGCATGGCTCGCGGGCGTGCTCAATACACTCGGGAGCACCGGCATGGCGGTTGGAGCGATCGCCGCACTCGTGCTCGACAACACGATCCCGGGGACCGACGAAGAACGCGGTCTCACAGCCTGGCGCAGCGAGAGCTAGTGCTACCGAGCCTGCGCGCCCGAATGATTGGACGGGCCTCGAAGCGCTCGGCTTACTCTTTCTTCGGCGCGAGGCGCTCGAGCTCTGCGAACCAGTTCTGCACTAGATGAATCGCCGTCACCGTCGTCCGGTGAAAAAAGGACCCGGACGCGCCTTCGGTGTTCTCTATCGGGACGGCATCGAAGTCATCGAGCGAGCGGCGGTAAAGTCGCGAGCTTGCGCCGTCTGAAGCACTAAAGACGATGACCTTGCCGTCCGGTGACAGAGCCATTGCCGTTCGAGACAGACTTGCGAGCCGAGCACTCCCGGCGGAGCCAAGGCGAGCTGCCGGCGCTACCGTGATTAGCGACTTGACCACGCTGCCGCGTGTCGAAGGGCGCGCCAGGAAGAAAGTCGCGCCTGCTGCGATCGCAGCTGCGCCTAGCGCGACGGCGCCCCACCGCAACGCCTGGACGGACTGCAAGTTGGGTGGCGCATCGTGCGTCGATGGCTCTCTCGACAACCGTTGCATCGTGATCCGAACGTCACCGACGTCCCGCCAGCGCATCTCGCGGTCTTTTTCGAGGCATCGAACGAGCATCTCGCGGAGTCGGTTGGACACCTCCGCAGGCAGAGCGTCCCACTCCGGCTCGAGCTGTATGACCGCTGCCAGAATTTCCGGAACATCGTCACCGGGAAACGCCTTCGCTCCCGTCAGCATCTCGTATAACACGGCGCCGAAAGCAAAATTGTCGGTCCGCTTGTCGACCTTTTTGCCCTTCGCCTGCTCGGGGCTCATATACGCGGCCGTTCCGAGGATCACGCCCGCGCGCGTCCCGTGTCTCGTGAGCGTGGGCGACATCGAGCTGTCCGCTTCGGGGGTCTCCTCCTCGAACGCTTTCGCGAGTCCAAAGTCGAGCACCTTGACCTTGCCGTCGGGGGTAATTTTGATATTGGCGGGCTTGAGATCTCTGTGGATCATGCCGCGTTCGTGCGCTTCTTCGAGGGCCTCGCTAATCTTGATGGCAATATCGATAGCCTCGTCGACCGGAATCGGGCCGCGGGCGATCCGCTCGGCAAGCGTTTCGTCCTCGACAAGCTCGAGAACGAGGTAATGCGTGCTCTCGTGTTGTTCAAGGCCGTAGATAGCCGCGATATTCGGATGATTCAGTGAGGCCAGAACCTTGGCTTCGCGCTCGAAGCGTCGTAGCCGTTCTTTGTTCTCGGCGAACTCCTCAGGAAGGACCTTGATCGCTACATCCCGACCAAGCTTCTTATCTCTTGCGCGATAGACCTCACCCATGCCGCCTTTGCCGATGGGCTCGAGGATCTCGTAGTGGGCGAGGCGAGCTCCGGCGGAGAGTGACATCAAGAGAATGTAGCGGTTCGACCGGGAAGTTAAAACCGGGCGCCGCCCCCTGGAACGCAGTCTCAGCCTCGCAGCGAGAAGCTAGTGCGGCCGAGCGTGGTAGAGTCCACGCCGTGATACGACCAGCTATCCTAATCGTCCTTCTGAGCGCGGCACCGTCTCTGGCCCAGCGCGGCGTTACCGACGGCCAGTGGCACCGACATAACGGCGATGCCGGAGCGACGCGCTATTCCGGTCTCGATCAAATTACGCGAGAAAACGTAGGCAGTCTCGAGATTGCGTGGCGATTCCGTAGCGCTAACTTCGGGCCGACCCCCGAGTTCAAGAGCGAGACCACGCCTTTGATGGTCGACGGCGTGCTCTACTTCACCGCAGGGTTTCGCCGTGACGTTATCGCGATCGACGCGGGCTCGGCGGAAACGCTCTGGACGTTTCGTTTCGACGAAGGCGAGCGGGGTGCCGCGGCGCCGAGGAAAAACTCCGGCCGCGGTGTCGCTCACTGGACGGATGGGAAGGGCGACGCGCGCATCTTCGTCGCCACTCCTGGCTTCCAGCTCATTGCACTCGACGCTGCGACCGGGCGGCCCGTTACCGGGTTTGGCGGGGACGGGATCGTTGATATGAAGCTGGGACTCGACCAGCCCGTCGATCTCGACGCGCGAAACGTGGGATCGAGCTCTCCGCCCCTCGTGTTCGAGGACCTCGTCATCATAGGTCCCGCGATGGCGAGTGACACCCGCCCGTCATCGAAAGCGGCCGTTCCTGGAGCACGTTACCGCCTGGGACGTGAGAACGGGCGAGCGGCGCTGGATCTTTCACACGGTGCCCAAGCCCGGCGAGTACGGCTACGAAACCTGGGAGGGTGACTCCGCGAAATACTCGGGTCACGCTGCCGTGTGGGCGCCGCTTTCTCTTGATGCCTCCCTTGGCTACGTCTATCTTCCCGTCGAGGTAGCGACGAGCGACTACTATGGCGGGCATCGGCTCGGTGACAACTTGTTCTCGTCGAGCCTCGTTTGCCTGAATGCCCGGACGGGTGAGCGCGTCTGGCACTACCAGATCGTGCACCACGATATCTTTGAGTACGACAATCCCGCCGCGCCGATTCTTATGGACGTCACCGTTGATGGCGAGCCGGTACGGGCCGTCGTGCAGCTCACGAAGCAGGCATTCGCCTTCGCCTTCGACCGGGTTACGGGAGAGCCGATCTGGCCGATCGAGGAGCGGCCCGTGCCCCCGTCCGACCTTCCCGGCGAGCGGGCATCTCCCACGCAGCCGTTCCCGACGAAGCCTGCTCCTTTCGATCGGCAGGGCGTCACCGACGACGACCTCCTCGACCTGACGCCGGCGCTACGGGAGGAGGCGCGGATGATCGCACGCAACTACCGTCTCGGGCCTCTTTACTCGCCGCCCTCGCTTGCCGATGCGGCCGCCGGGACCCACGGGACGATCGAGCTTCCGGGAACGGGCGGCGGCGCGCTCTGGGAAGGCGGCGCCGTGGATGTCGAGACGGGCACGCTTTTCGTGGGCACGGCCACGGGTCCCACGATGCTCGCGCTTGCGCCCGAGCCGGAGTACTCGGATGTCGCCTATATTTCCGTGGCCGTAAGGGTGCCCGGCCCCCAGGGGCTGCCGCTTTTCGCGCCCCCGTTCGGCCGCATCACGGCGATCGACATGAACACGGGACAGCACCTATGGATGAAACCGAACGGCGGCACGCCGCCCGCGGTGCGAGACCACGAAGCGCTTAAAGGTATCGAGTTTCCGGCAACGGGAAGCCAGGCTCGAGCGGTGCTGCTCGTGACGAAAACGCTGCTCTTCGCGGGCGAAGGGTGGCGGGGCGAGCCGTACTTCCGCGCCTACGACAAGAAGACCGGCGAGGTTCTCGCGGAGCTCGAGATGCCGGCGCAGGTCACGAGCCTGCCGATGACGTACCTCCATAACGGCAAGCAGTACATCGTTTTCGCCGTCGGCGACGGCGCGAGCGAGCATCCGGCGGAGCTAATAGCACTCGCGCTTCCCGAAGACGATCACTAGTCGTCTCGTGGCCCGCTTCGAGTGCCTCCGCAATCTGCCGCGCTATGGGGAGCGCTTCCTCGACCAGGATGGGACCATCAGCGATGCGCTCGGCAAGCGTGGGGCCTTCCGAGCTCGAGGATGAGCGCTTTCACGCCGTCCGATTCTTCGAGACCGTAGATGCTCGCGATGTTCGGATGGTTCAGCGACGCCAGGAGCTTCGCTTCCCGGTCGAAGCGCGCCCGGCGCTCTTTGTCTTTCGCGAACGCGTCGGGATATACGTTCGAGAACCTGAGTTCAACCGAGTTTGGCGCCGCCACGTGAGGACTATCAAATCTGCTCGTTCCATTTAGGCAAGTCAAACTCTCCAGCAATCGAAACTGGCGGTTGAAAATTGACCACCTAGTGGCTAATATTACGCCATACTTCGGCGCCACATCACTGGACGGCTGCTCCAGGCGTTGAGCGATACGCCCGTCGTTCTCCTTCACGGCGCCCGCCAGACGGGAAAGAGCACACTGGTTCAGCGGCTCGCCCGAACGAAGCGGACACGAGGTCGCTACCTCACTCTCGACGATGCTGGCGTTCTGGCGGCTGCTTCGAGCGACCCTGTCGGGTTTCTCGCCGGTCTCGACTGTCCCGTCATCTTGGACGAGGTTCAGAGAGCTCCGGGGTTGTTCCCCGCCATCAAGGTGATTGTGGATCGAGCCCGCGAGCCGGGTTCCTTCTTGTTGACCGGTTCGGCCAACGTCCTGCTCGTGCCCCGCATCTCGGAATCCCTGGCCGGGCGCATGGAAGTGACCAAACTCATGCCCTTCTCTCAGGGAGAAATCGATCGGCGCAACGAAGGATTCATTGAGGCCGTCTTTGCTGACGATGTCTCCTCAGCGAATGTACCGGCCGAGACCCGCGACGAGCTCGTGGCCAGGATTCTTCGAGGCGGCTACCCGGAGGTGGTGGCTCGCGAGGATGCTAGGCGACGCTCAGCCTGGTTCGGTTCCTATCTCAACACGATACTCCAGCGCGATGTCCGCGACATGGCACAGATTGAAGGACTCACCATGCTGCCTCGACTGCTCACGCTCTTGTCGGCTCGAGCGTCTGGTCTTCTCAACATCGCGGACATCGCCCGGCTCGCTGATATCCCGAACACTACGCTGAGGCGATATCTTGCGCTCCTCGAAATGACTTTTCTCATCCACTTAATCCCGGCCTGGTCCGCGAACCTCCGCACTCGAGTCGTGAAATCGCCCAAGCTCACGATCACGGATAGCGGGTTGATGGCTCACCTGCAGGGACTGACCCGGGAGCGGGTGCACGAGCGTCCCGACACCCTCGGGCCGCTGCTCGAGAACTTCGTGGCCACGGAGATTCTCAAACAGACGACGTGGAGCGACCGGCGTGTCTCGGTTTTTCATTTCCGCTCACACATAGGCCACGAAGTCGACCTCGTGCTCGAGGATCCGAGCGGCGATGTTGTCGGCGTCGAAGTCAAATCCGCCGGCTCCGTGAATCCTTCGGACTTCAAGGGACTGAGATTCTTGAAAGAAGCGCTGGGTGCTCGGTTTCGTCGGGGAGTGGTGCTTTATACCGGACGCGAGTCCATTCCTTTCGGCGAGCAGCTCGTCGCGCTTCCCGTCAGCGCGCTTTGGCGGCTGAATGCCAAGCGGGTGCGGTAGTATGGCTGCCAGAATGAGCCAAGTTCTTATCAACGACGTCGTCAAGAGGTACTTCCTGAAACAGCCCCGGAAGCTTCGCGCCAAGATTCGAGATAAATTCGAGTTCCTGGAAAGCGGCATCTGGGATAGCGGACTCAAAGTAAAGAAGTTAGCGGGAGTCTCCTCGAGAGTCATCTTCGAGGCACGGCTCGACCGCGGCAATCGGATCCTCTTTTCATTGGGCAAGGACGGCGCAGAGGGAACCGAGGAGCTCGTGGTCTATGTCTGGGGAGTCGTGGTTCACGACGCTGTTTCCCGGACGATGCGGCGCATCCTGCCCTCCGAGGTTCCTTTCCTCCATTTTACGGATTATAGGGAAGAGCTCTTCGACGAGCTCGACCTCGAAGCGCTGCCCGATAGCTATTTCACTCAGGAAACGATTGCGGCGAGAGTCTCCGAGGATTCCGCCGTGCAGAGATGGCATCGAGTGGATCCCTCAGAGTGGGAGCGCATTCTGCGCTACGAGAGAGATGACTTCGATCTGTTCATGAGCCTCTCTCCCGAACAAGAGCGCATCTTGAGCGCCGCCCCCCCACTCATCATCTCCGGCACCGCCGGAAGCGGCAAAACTACCCTTCTCGTTTACTACCTCCTCAAGAAGGGCCTTCGACAAAAGAGCAAGCTCTTCTTGACGTATAACCGCCATTTGCGAGACTTCGCGGAAAAACTCTACGCCGGCCTCTCGTGCGAACAGGAGGACGTTTCTTCCTGGGCGCATCCCGAGTTCCACACGTTCAAGAACTTCTGTCTCGACATCGCGCGGGCTTACGGCCGGGTTTTTGACCCGGACAAAGAAGTAGATTTCGACGTTTTCACGAAGTTTTTCGATTCTCACCGGCTCAGAAACCAGTTCGATGTAGCGCTTGTCTGGGAGGAGATCCGCTCCATCATCAAAGGGGCCTTGCCCCAAGTCAACCTTTCGGTTCTGCGAAAGGCGATGAAGGACCTGCCGCGCGGGCCGCTCAACGACGATCTGGTCAACAAGCTTCAGACTCAGTTCGTCCACTTTTCCAACCTGGAATCCGCCGCTCCCATCGGGAAGCTCACCACGAGACACTTGAAGTGTGACCTCGCCACCTTCGCGAGGCGGCTTCCCCGCTATTTGGAAGAGGACCCCGAGCGCGTCCAGGCGGTGCTCGAGCAGAGCTTGAATATGCTCAAGAAACAGCAGCCGATCGCAGGCCGCAAATATCTCTCCTTTTTCGAGTACGAGACGCTCGGAAAAAAGAAGGCCCCCAATTTCCAGTTCTCCCGAAAGGAGATCTACAAGATTTTCGAGTGGTATCAACAAAAGCTCGAGCAAGGCGGGCTCTGGGACGAGCTCGACCTTGGTCGCGAGGTGACGGCGATTATCTCCGAACGAGATTGGAACGATCGTCGCTACGACCTCGTCGTCTGTGACGAGGTCCAAGACTTGACCGACAGCCAGCACGACCTTCTCTTCTCCCTCGTCAAGAATCCCAAAGACCTACTTCTCGCCGGAGACACCAAGCAGATCATCAACCCCAGCGGGTTCCGATGGGAGGAGCTCAAGCGTCACTTCTACGAGAGAGATCTTTCGGTTCCCGACCTGCGCCTGCTCACGCTGAATTTCCGGAGCTCGGGCAACATCGTCGAGCTTTCGAATCACCTCCTGGATCTCAAGCGAGAGTTCCTCGGGGTCCGGGCCGAAGAGAACAAGGAAGATTGGAAGTATAAAGGGCGGCCTCCGCTCGTCGTATCCGGGGTCAGCGAGGCCGCCATGCTCGACCGGGTGAGCCGTTCCGGCGCGAACCGAACCATCCTGGTGCGAAACGACGCGGTGCGGGATCAGCTCAAGAAAGTTCTAAAAACGGAGATCGTCTTTACGTTGAGTGAAGCCAAGGGACTGGAATTCGATACCGTGCTCCTGTGGAAGTTCGGCGGCGATCGATCATCGAGTGATGTTTGGGACGTCATCCTAAAGAAAAGCGCCAGGCGCGTTCACGAAGCTAGGATCCGGCACGAGATCAACTCGCTATATGTTGGGATCACTCGAGCTCGACGCGACCTCATCGTTTTCGACGGCGCCGAGCATTCCTCGATTTGGAAGGAGCCCGGCATCGCCCGGCAGGTTTTCGTGACCGATGACCAGAGCTATCTCGAGAGCATCTGGAACGTCCTGTCAACACCGGAGGAGTGGTCGGAGCAGGGGATCTACTTCTTCGAGCGGCGTTATTTCAAGGCAGCGATGGAGTGTTTCAAGAATGCCGGCCATAAAAAGCGACTCGCCGAGGCCTCGGCTTATCATTACGAGCAGGAGGGTGATTATCACCGGGCGGCTCTGAACTTCGAGACGATCGAAAACTGGGAAAGGGCGGCTCTGAGCTACGAGAAAGCCGAGCGTTTCGACGAAGCCCTGCCCCTTTGGGAGAAGCTACGGCAGAAGAGTCGCACCATTTACTGCCAAATCGAGATTGCCAAAGGACAGTCGCAGTACGGGCAAGTGGCTCGCCTATACGAGTCCATCAAGGATTTCGGTTCGGCCGCCGAGCACTTCGCCCTCGCCGGTGAGTGGGCTAGTGCCGCGACGATCTATGACCGCGTTTTGAAACAACGGGAAAAAGCCGCGGAGTACTACGAGAAGGCGCAGCAATATGAGCAAGCCGCAAAGCTCACGCAGCGGCTAAAGCGCTTGGACAAGGCGGCGGAGCTCTATTTCAAAGCGGCGGATTACAAACAAGCGGAAAAGCTCTGGAAGCGCCTGAAGGACGTTCGCAACCTCGTCCGTCTCTACAGCGAGACCAGCCAGCCTGAAAAACTGCTCGAGATCTACGAGAAAGAAAAGGACTTCAAGAAATCGGTTCGTGTTCTCCGTTCCTTGCATCGGAGCGATTTGAGCGCCGAAGCGGATTTCTGTTTTGGGAAGCGAAAGTATTTTTCGGCGTGGATCCGGTACCACGTCGCCGATAACCGTGCCGGCGTCGCCGAGAGCTGTTACCGATCGAGAAACTACGCGGAGGCGGCGAGAGCCTACGAGATCATCGGCAACATGTTTTCCGCTGGGAATGCTTACCAAAAAGATCAACAGCCTCAGCGGGCCATCGAATGCTACATGCGCTCCGAGGAGGACAAGAAAGTCCAATATAGGAAGGCGAAAAAACTCATCAGAAGGGCCGACCTGACCTGGGTTCACGATTTGGGGCGAAAGCTCGCCGAGCGGAGTGCGTTCGAGCCGGCTGCGCTTCTTTACTCGATGTCCTATGATCCCGCCGCCGCCGGCCTTTGCTACGCAAAAATGGGTAACAAGGAAATGGCCATGTCGTACTGGGGCTATTATCCTTCCGTCGAGACTTGCGAGCTCGTCTCCCGCCGAGCGGCCGATGGTGGCGAGTCTCAGCTCGCGGGTGAATGGATTCTCTCTCAAGCGGCCTATGGCGCACCCCGATCGGAAGGCCATCTGCAGTTGAGAGACGAGCACTGTCCCCATGTTTTCGCTGCCGTGGAGCTTTATCTGGAGCACTGCAAGGATAGCCTGATGATGAAGCGTTGGGCCAGCACTCTGATGCACTCTGATGTCGATTTCGAGAACGGCCCCGTCATCATGCGTTATCTGGAACGAGCCGGCGACTACAATGATTGCTTTGCCTACATCGAGACCAAGAGGAAGGCAAGATACGAGAGACTGGACGAGGAGTTGCGGATGTTCGATCGTGAGCTGTCGGCGTGCGAGCGCCGCGCTGACCACGGCGGTCTTGCTCTTCGCTACGCCGTGTTATCCAGGAAAGAAGACCTGAACCGGGTGCTCTTGAATCTAGATGTAACGGAGGACAATACGAGGCTCTTCGAGGAATCGGACCACTACATGAAGGCCGTCACGTTCAATCTCGATTCGAATAGAACATACGCCGTGCGGTCGTTCTTCGCGAGATCGGGGAGGTTTTTGGACGGGGCGGAGATCCTGGAGCGTCTCGGTCATCATTCCATTGCGGCGAACTGTTACGAGGCGGGCGGAGATTTTGAAGGCGCCATACGGAGTTACGAGGCATCGGGGAATTACGTGACAGCCGGAGACCTGTGCTTCAAGAACAAGGACTTCTCGAGAGCCTTGACCGTTTATTCGAAGTCACCCGAGCGATCGAAAAAGAAGATCGCCCGGACTCACGAAAGGCTCGGTGATTGGCCCGAGGCTTTGAAGATCTACCAGGAGTTGGGTGACCGAAGGGGATGCAAACGTTGCGACAGCAAGATCGCCAAGCAGGAAGCTAAGCGTCTGGATCGGGAGCTCCCTTTTCTCGGGGCTCCTTCGACACGGTCTGGGCCTGTCCCTTGAGGTCTCAGGCCTGAGACACCCCCCGACGGCGAGCGCTTCCTCATGGTCGTCGAGGAAAAGCTTCCGGAAACGACCCCACACATTAAGATTGTTCTCGACTGGCTGGACGAGCTCGAACGTAAGATGTCTGAAGTACAGCAATAGCGGCTACAGACGCGGGAAGAACAGCCGCGAGCTAGCTCTAAATCTAGCCAGGTAAACCTGAAAGCGTTCTAAATCCAAACCACACATGATGTGGGGATAAGAAAGAATTTGCTTCAGAACGTGGTACAAAATCCTCGGGTCTGACGGGTTAGAGCCTAGTGCTCGAACCGCGCTCCCGAATGAGAGCTCTCGCCCACTCGAAGTCGGCAGGATCGAGCGGCGGAGCCGGATCCCGCTCGTAATCGATGCGGAGATCGTAGCTAGCTCGGTCGTAGAGAGCGTGCAAAACCCTTGCAAGGTCCACCGCCGGCTCGTCCTCACCGCGCCGTAGCGGTAGCCGGAACGTAGGTATCGGGTCGCGCACACCAAATGGAACGAGGTCTGCCTTCGGTCGCCGATGGGCTCGGCTTACCAAGAGGCTGTAATCCGAGCGAAGGCGTGGTCCCACAGTTGGCATCGGGTCCCCGGCGCGAAGCAGATCGAGCTCCACTAGGCTCGTGCGCGTGGAGAGAATGAGCTCTCGCTTGTCGAGATACATCCGTCGTCCCGTGCCGGAGCGTTTGTTCGCGGGCGAGAGAAGTTCGAGGACGGTAACGACCTCTCCTTCGCCCGCCGTTCGTATTTCGAGGAACGTTTCTCGCACTTCCGCTCCGATGGGGAGCTCGACCTCGACGACCGTTGGCGTCCCACTTCGCTTCGACGTTCCCTCCTCCCCTCCCCGGTCCACGACGGTAAGGTCGGGACGTCCCACGAGAACGAGCTCTCCTGGCTCCTCGAGATAGGTGCGCTCTTCCAAAGCCACGTAGTAGTTGGGCCTCAGAAGAGGAGACAGCTCGTCACCCAGGGCCGCAATCAATCGATTGTGCACGTCCGGCCACATCTTGGGATTCTCCAAGTATGGGTCCATTCCCGGAAACGGCGACGACAAGCGACTTACTCCTCTCGGAATCGTAGCACGGTGCAACGCCTTGATGTGACGAGACAGGGAACTAGCGGAGGTAGCGTTCCAGAAACGCCATCGCTCGCGACCATCCTTTCTCGGTCGCCCTCTGGTTGGCGCCGCCGCGCTCGTTCTGCCGCGACAAGAAGGCGTGTCCCGCGCCTTCATGGATCTCCTGCTCATAGCATCTATAGCGCTCACTTAAATCCCCCACCTTTTCTCAGATAAATTCCCCCACCTTGCTGAGAGTTCATGCACATGAACTTTGAGGGGCGTGGTCTATTCTGCGTTCAGATTTAGGCGTTCATCCTTCCAAGTCCACGCCTGCTTTTCCTATGATCTGTAGGTAAAGTGTGGGTGGCGGCCAGGAAAAGATGTTATTTTTCAGCGAGGTGTCTCTGAGAAAAAACGTTCGAGGATCTCAGTATCGACGATCACCTCGGCTCGAGTAAAAGCGA
>SMYC01000024.1 GCA_004356105.1 Acidobacteriota bacterium
AGGTCCGGCGGGTCGGGAGGAGGACTCGGCTCAGGGGTGCTCGGGGGTGTCATCTCCTCAAAAGGATCGGCCTCCGCGGCCGGTTCCGTTGTCGCTGGCGTGTCGATGGTCGGAATGGGCTCAGCCACATCATCGCCCGTCGGCGGCGAGAACGCGTCGGCAGCAGGGGGTGCCTCCATCGGGATCGCTATCTTGGGTGACTCGGCGGGCGGTAGAGCGTCGGTCGACGAAGGCGCTTCGAAACCACTCGGCGCGGACGAAACGGCCTCGAAGTCTCCATCGACCTTTACCGGCGGTGCGGCGGGCGGTTTTTCGCTCGGCACTTGCCACGTCGCGTCGGGATCTTCGGCTTCAATCGGGTTCAGTTCCTCTTCGATGGTTGCGCCTCTGCCAGCATCGCTGGGCTCGGATACGAGCGGCGGCGACATGAAAACCGTGGCGGCTTGTGCGTCCTCATCGACCGCCGGCGACTCGGGAACCATGGGGACCGGAGCGGCTGGCGTTTCGGGCGTCTCGGGCATTTCGCTCCAGATATCGTCACCGCTGGTGGGCGGAGCTGATGGCGCCGCCGGCACATCCGGAGCCGCGAGCAGCATCGTCTGATCTCCGGGGTCCATCGCGAGCTCGCGCTCGCCCGCTTCCACAGCGAAGGCTTCATTACCCTCATTTGGAGGCGGCTCGATGGGCGGCGGCACTGGAGCCACTGGTATTTGCGGCCCTTCCACGGGCGGGGGCGCGGCTAGCGAAGGAGGCTGAACGAGCACGGTCTCGTCTTCGATGGGCACACCGGCGAAGTCAGGCTCCGGTGCTGGCGGCGGAGCCGCTGACGGTGGGGGAGCTGGCGGCGAAGCCGCTGACGGTGGGGGAGCTGGCGGCGGAGCCGCTGACGGTGGGGGAGCTGCCGGCGGAGGGGGAGGTACTGGCGCAGGTGGCTGTACGGGCGGGGCCGCGGCTTGAGCCACGCCGCCCGTCGCTCCCGCGAGAAGCTCCTTGACCTTTGCGATCAGTGTTTGAGGCTCGAACGGTTTCGCGAGAAAGCCTTCACACCCTGCAGCCTTGGCGCGCTCTTGATCGAAAGGCTCGAACGCTCCGGTCAAAAGCAATACAGGTATCTGCTTCAAGTCGTCGTTGGACTTGATGAACTCGCAAACTTCGTACCCGTTCTTCTCCGGCATAATGATGTCGCAGAGAACGATGTCCGGTCGGATGGAACGAATCTCGTCTATGGCCTTTTGCCCATTTCCAACAGTATGGAGCTCGAAATCCTCGTCGGAAAATGTTAGCTCGATAACCTTTTGAATCGTAATGCTGTCGTCGGCGAGCAGGATCTTATGTCCCATCACCCTTCCTTCCGGCTATCCGAGATCGATCGGCCTTATCTTGGCATGCGAATCGCAATTCAGAATGCGTGATTCCGTGAGTTCGAAAATGTTAGCACCAGGGCACGATCGTGTCAACCGAGGCAACATCATAATTCCTTCCTTACGAAGGCTTTAGCCGCTCGAAGAGGAAGTCGATGATTTCGGTCGTCGACGAGGCCGGCTGGAAAACCGCCGCCACTCCCATGTCCAAGAGAACAGAGACATCCTGGTCGGGGATGATCCCCCCCGCGAAGAGGAGCACGTCGCTCATCTCCTTCTCTTTCAGGAGCTCGAGGATACGGGACAATAAATGTTGATGCGCACCTGAAAGGATCGACACGCCGATGGCATCGACATCTTCCTGAAGCGCGGCCTCGACGATTTGCTCGGGCGTCCGACGAAGGCCCGTGTAAATCGCTTCCATGCCCGCATCTCGCAGCGCGCGCGCGACGACGAGCGCCCCCCGGTCATGCCCGTCGAGCCCGGGTTTCGCGACTAAGATTCGAAGGGGGCGAGGAGCCGTCACATCGCTCTCCGGTATTGCCCGCCCACTTCGTAGAGCGCATGGGTGATTTGACCAAGGCTCGCGACCCGAACCGTCGTCATCAACTCGGCAAAGATGTTTCCCTCGGCGAACGCCACCTTCTTGAGACGCGCGAGAGCATCCGCCGTTTCTCCGGCATGACGGGCCTGGAAGCCGCGCAGGCGGTCGATCTGGTCCTGCTTTTCCTCGTCCGATGCGCGCGCGAGCTGCACCTCGCGGGGCGGGTCAGCTTCGGAAGTGGAAGTGGCGGTATCGGGATCGAGGAAACAGTTCACGCCGACGATGGGCAGCTCACCGCTGTCTTTTTTGAGCTCGTATTGAAGCGACTCTTCCTGAATACGGCTTCTTTGATATTGGAGCTCGATAGCACCCAAGACGCCTCCGCGCGCGTTGATGCGTTCGAGCTCCATGAGCACCGCTTCTTCCACGACTTCGGTGAGCTCCTCCATGATGTAAGAGCCTTGAAGCGGGTTCTCGTTCTTCACGACGCCGAACTCTCTGTTAATGATCTGCTGGATGGCCATCGCTCGGCGCACGGACTCCGCCGTTGGCGTCGTGATGGCCTCGTCATAGGCGTTGGTGTGGAGCGAGTTGCAGTTATCGTAAACCGCGGTCAACGCCTGGAGCGTCGTGCGGATATCGTTGAATTGAATTTCGCGTGCATGCAACGCGCGGCCCGAAGTCTGGATGTGGTACTTGAACTTTTGGCTGCGCTCGTTCGCGCCGTAGCAGTGCTTCAAAACGCGCGCCCAGAGCCGTCTTGCGACGCGTCCCATGACCGAATATTCCGGGTCGAGCCCGCTGCTGAAGAAAAAGGACAAGTTTGGCGCGAAGGAATCGATGGACATGCCTCGAGCGAGGTAGTACTCGAGATAGGTAAAGCCGTTGGCGAGCGTGAAGGCAAGCTGCGTTAACGGATTCGCCCCGGCTTCCGCGATGTGATAACCCGAGATCGATACCGAGTAGAAATTCCGCACATTCTTGTCGATGAAAAACTGCTGTACATCCCCCATCAGGCGCAGCGAGAACTCTGTCGAAAAAATGCACGTGTTCTGCGCCTGATCCTCTTTCAAAATGTCCGCTTGGACGGTGCCGCGGACCACGCGGAGAGCGTCGCTTGCGATACGCTCCCGCTCTTTGGCGCTCGGCGCCCTTGCCTCCTCTCGCTCGAATCGCTCCACCTGCTGGTCGATGACCGTGTTGAAGAACATGGCGAGGATGGTCGGCGCGGGACCGTTGATCGTCATCGACACGCTCGTCAGAGAGTCGACGAGATCGAATCCGGCATAGAGCTCTTTCATGTCGTCGAGGGTGGCGATCGAGACGCCCCCCTCGCCAATCTTTCCGTAAATATCGGGCCGCTCATCGGGCTCTTCACCATAGAGGGTAACGCTATCGAAGGCCGTCGAAAGACGCTTCGCTTTGTCGTTCCGCGATAGAAAGTGGAAGCGCTCGTTCGTGCGCCGTGGCCCGCCCTCGCCGGCGAACTGGCGGCGCGGAGACTCTTCGCTGCGTTTGAAGGGATAGACACCGGCGGTGAACGGATATTCGCCGGGGATGTTCTCATTCAAACGAAAACGCAGGATCTCACCCCAATCCTCGAATCGAGGAAGAGCCACTCTGGGAACAACACTCCCGCTCAACGTCTTCGTCCGAGCTTCAACTTGGATCTCGCGTCCTCGCACTTCGAAGCGCACTTTTTGTCGAGCGTAACGGGACTTGAGCTCGGGCCAAGTCTCGATGAGCCGCCAGCTCTCATCATCGAGATCCTTCCGCAGCTCGTCGTACCTTCGGCGAAGGGCCGCCTCGACCTCTGGTTCAGGGCACTCTTTGGCGGCGCCGTCGAGATGTTGCAAGCGCCGGGCGATACTCACTTGCTCCTCGACGTGGGCGCGCTCTCTGCGAGCAAACTCGGCAATCTCGCCGAGATAACGCACGCGCTTGTCCGGGATGAGCGCATGACGTATTCCGGTCGAGACGCCGGCAGGAACGCTCAACGAGGATTTTGGCAGCTCGGGAGCGAGATCGCGCAGAAGGTCCAGCAGATGCAAATACAGAGCGGTGACGCCGCGATCACCGAACTGGCTCGCGATGGTTCCGTAAATAGGCAGCGCGTCATCGCCCACGTCGTGCGCAATTTGTCTGTTCCTGCGAAACTGCTTGCGGACGTCGCGAAGCGCGTCATCGCTGCCGCGACGATCGAATTTGTTGATTGCCACCACGTCGGCAAAGTCGAGCATGTCGATTTTCTCGAGCTGCGACGCCGCCCCGTATTCGGGGGTCATGACGTAGAGGCTCACATCGCAGATATCCGCAATGGCCGAGGACCCCTGTCCAATGCCGCTCGTCTCGACGAAAATGATGTCGAAACCGGAGGCTTTGAGAATCCGGATCGCTTTCTCGGTCGCGCGGGAAAGCTCGGAGCCCGAGCCGCGCGTCGCAAGGCTCCGCATGAAGACGCGTTCGTGGTCGATCGCGTTCATGCGAATGCGGTCACCGAGAAGCGCACCGCCCGTCTTTCGCTTCGACGGGTCGACCGACACGACTCCGATCCGAAGCTCGGGCGCATCCGCCACGAGCCTTCGTATGATCTCGTCCGTCAAAGAGCTCTTCCCGGCGCCTCCGGTACCCGTGATGCCGAGGACGGGCACGCTTCGCTCCTTCGCGAGCTGCCCGAGACGTTTGTCGAGCTCGGTACCCAGCCCGGATTCATCGAGCTCGGCCTGGGTGATGAGACGCGCGAGCTTAGAGGCTTCGCCCGCTTCGAGCCAGGACAAGTCGCCGTTCGAAGAGACGGGCGCGAGCGCAAAGTCCGCTTCTTGCACCATATGGTCGATGATCCCGGCTAGGCCGAGACTCAAGCCGTCTTCCGGAGAGTAGATCTTGGTGACGCCGTAGGCTTCGAGCGCTTTAATCTCGCTCGGGATGATGACTCCCCCGCCGCCGCCAAAGACTTTGACGTGCCGTGCGCCGCCCTCGCGAAGCCGGTCCACGAGATAGCGGAAATATTCGTTGTGACCGCCCTGATAAGAGCTCACCGCGACCGCCTGCACGTCTTCTTCGATGACGGCGTCCACGATCTCCGCGACGGAGCGATTATGCCCTAGGTGGATCACTTCGACGCCACGCGCTTGGAGCAGGCGGCGGATGATGTTGATGGAAGCGTCGTGGCCGTCAAAAAGCGACGCGGCCGTCACGAAACGCACGGAATGAGTGGGCTTGTAGCGCGTCTCGGACGTCGTCATCGCGTTGGCCTCAGTTTACTCCGAGCGGAGCTCGTCCAACAGAAACCGAGCGCCCGAGCTGTACGGGCAGGGAAGAACGGGTTGACTAGAGCTCAGCCGGAGACGGCGGCGCGAGCTCTTCCTGGGTCTGGTTGATGAGCTCTTTGAGCTCTTTGCCCGGCTTGAAATAGGGAACTTTCTTCGCGGGCACGTCGACGCGCTCACCCGTCTTCGGATTACGTCCCTTGCGGGACTCGCGCTGCCGGATCCGGAAGCTACCGAAGCCTCGAAGCTCGATCTTGTCGCCACGGTGAAGAGCATTGATGATGCTCTTGAAAACGGTATCTACGATGATCTCAGAGTGTTTCTTGGTCAGATCCGACACTCGCGACACTTCTTCGATCAGTTCCGCTTTCGTCATGACTAAAAGTCTCCCTTCTCAAATACTCGAGCGACCCGGCCTGGCTACTCCCGGTAAGCTATTTCGCCGCGAGCGCCGGTGCCGGGCCACTTTAGAGATCTTACCCTTCGGACTCGCTCTCCGTCTTTTCCGCGGCGTCGGTCTCGGGATTGGCTCGCGAGCTCGATCCCCAGTCCGCCCCAAAATCCGCGACGTCTCCCAATGTAGCATTGGGAGAGCCTTGGCTCGAATAATGCGCTTCGTAGTCGTCGACGTTGACCGCTCGAATCGAGAGCCCGATCTTGCGCTCTTGCTGCGACATCTTGATGATCTTCATGCGGTAGGAGTCGCCGACCACGAGCTTGTCCTCGGCGTTTTCGACGCGCTCGTCATCGACTTCCGAAACGTGCAAGAGACCTTCGATCCCTTCCTCGATCTCGACAAAGGCTCCGAAATTCGTGAACCGGACCACTTTCCCGTCCACGACATCGCCTTCCTGATGACGGTTGAAGAACTCTTCCCACGTGTCCTCGCCCATCTGCTTCAAGCCGAGCGAGAGACGCTGATTGTCGGCGTCGATGTTCAGAACGACAGCGTCGACGGTGTCGCCCTTCTTGAGAACTTCCGAGGGATGGCTTATGCGCTTGTTCCAGCTCATGTCGGAGATGTGGATGAGGCCGTCAATACCTTCCGCCACTTCTACGAACGCGCCGAAATCGGTGAGGTTTCGCACTGTGCCCTCGATGCGCGCACCCGTCTGATATTTTTCAGCGAGCTGCTGCCACGGGTTTGGCTCGATTTGCTTGAGGCCGAGGCTGATGCGACGCTCTTGGCTGTCGACCTGGAGCACCATGGCTTCGACTTCGTCGCCGACCGTGAGTACTTTCGAAGGGTGCTTCACCCGCTTGCTCCACGACATCTCGGAAACGTGGATGAGACCCTCGACGCCTGGCTCGAGCTCGATGAAAGCGCCGTAATCGGTGAGGCTGACGACTTTGCCTTTCACGCGCTCGCCGGTGGGAAAGCGCGACTGGGCGGATTCCCACGGGTCGGGCGAAAGTTGCTTGTAACCAAGCGAGACACGCTCTTGCTCGCGGTCGAACTTGAGTACGACAACCTCGGTTTGGTCGCCGACGTTGAACAGCTCCGACGGGTGCTGGATACGCCCGAAGGACATGTCCGTGATGTGGAGAAGGCCGTCAATGCCGCCGAGATCGATGAAAGCGCCGTAATCGGTGAGGTTCTTGACCACCCCACGAAAGACGCGGCCTTCTTCGAGCGCGTCGAGTGTTTCGGCCTTTCGCTCGGTGAGACCTTCTTCGAGCACGACTTTGCGGGACAGAACGATGTTGCCACGCTTCTTGTTGACTTTGATGACGCGCATCTCGAGCTCTTGTCCTTTCAAGCTGTCGAGATTACGCACCGGGCGCACATCCACTTGAGATCCGGGCAAGAACGCACGCACCCCGATATCTACGGCGAGGCCGCCTTTGATGCGCTCGATGACACGCCCTTTGACGATCGCTTTGCTGTTATAAGCCTCTTCGATGACGTCCCAGATTTTCATCTTTTCGGCTTTCTCGCGCGAGAGCACGAGATAGCCGTTCTTGTCTTCGGCCTTTTCGAGAAGAACGTCAACGGTGTCACCGGCTTTTACCGTGATCGCTCCGGTCTCGTCCCGGAACTCGTTGATGTTGATCATACCTTCGGACTTGTAGCCGACATCGACGACCACTTCGGTGTCCGAGACCTGCAGCACTTTGCCCGGGACGACTTCGCCCTCGGTGATGTTGCTGTTATAAGCGTCCAGAAGCTTTTCGTATTCCTCGGCGGAAATGAAGGCTTCGGCTGGCTCCCCGTCCCCTCCTTCGACGAGGCTCCCGGTTATGTCGTTGGTTTCCACCATGCTTGGTTTGATTCCTCCTAGAACTCGATCGATTTATAGGTGAGCACGCGAACGGCCGAGATTGTTTTTTTGATGGGCTCGCTATTAACGGGGCGGACTAACCTATAAACCGTTATCCTACTCTATTTAATTGGTTTATGTCAAGTTTGATTCAGCCGCCGGCTACCGACCACCTGCTGCTGCTCACCCCGCCGCAGGTGTCGATTCCGGGCGGAAGTCCTGCGCTACACAGGATAGGTTGGGTGTTAGTTCAGTCTTTCGGTGGCGGCTTCGAGGAGTTTTTCAAGGGTTTGTTCGGGTGTTAGGTCGGTCGTGTTGATTTCTATGGCGTCCTCGGCACGGCGGAGAGGGGAATGGGCGCGGCTGCGGTCGGATTCGTCTCGGACCTCGAGGTCATGGGTTACCCGGTCCAGCGTCACCGACTCCTTCTCAGCTTGTTCGGTGAATCGGCGTTTCGCTCGCTCACCGGGGCGCGCATCGAGGAAGAATTTTATGTCGGCGTCCGGGAAGACGACGGTTCCGATGTCGCGCCCCTCCAGTACGACCCCGCCTGGTTTTGCAATCGCGCGCCATAGCTCTACGAGGTGGGCCCGAAGCTCCGCGTGAACGGCAACCCTGGACGAGGCGTTCGCGACCCGCTGCTCCCGAATGGCCTCGCTTACGTCCTCCCCGTCGAGAAGGATGCGCTCGAAACGCTCCCCCGCGAACTCGATTCGAGAGCTTGCCGCCAAAGCCGCGAGCGCTTCGCCGTCGTCCATGTCGATGCTCTCGCGTAGCGCTTTGAGGGCGACGGCCCGAAACGTAGCGCCCGTATCCAGATAGACCAAGGACAGCCGCTCCGCGATGTTCCGGGCCGCGGTGGTCTTTCCGGCACCAGCGGGTCCGTCGATAGCGATGATGGGGCGGCGGCGAGCGCTCACTTGACCCTTGTCCGACGAGCCCCCGTCGGTAGCTCACTCTTTAGCGCGGTAACCTCGGCGGGGCTTAGCTTCCTGAAAGCGCCAGGCGCGAGGCCTCGCACGGAGAGCGGTCCGATGCGCTCGCGATGCAGCTCGACGACCGGGTAGCCGAGAGCGCGAAACAGACGCCGGATCTCCCGGTTCTTACCCTGGCGCAACGTCACCCGCATACGGGTTCGAGGTTTGGCAATATCCCTGCTTTGCCTCGAGTTGAGCACGCGCACGTTGTCGATGGAAAGACGCTTGCCTTCGACGACGATACCGCGCGCCGCCTTCTCGAAGACACTCGGTCCCGGAATCCCGAGGACACTCACGAGATAGATTTTCTCGACTAGATATTTTGGATGGGTCAGTCTCTGCGCCAGCTCACCGTCATCGGTCAGGACCAGCAGGCCACTGCTCGCCATGTCGAGCCTGCCTACCGGGAACAAGCTCTGATAGGACATCGGCAATAGATCCATGACCGTCCGCCGCCGGCCTGGGTCCGACCTCGTGGTGACATAGCCGGGCGGCTTGTTGATCACGACGTAACGCCGCGCGACACGGGCACGCACCCGGGAGCCATCGACTCGGATATCTTGCACAACAGGATCGGCAACGCTCCCGAGCTCCGTTACGACTTCGCCGTCCACTTGGACCCGCCCTTCGAGCATCAACTGCTCAGCCGTGCGACGAGACGCGATGCCGGCGTGGGATAGGATTTTTTGGAGGCGTTGTTTCATGAGCAGCATTCAGCATTCAGCATTCAGGATCTATTCCGTGGGGGGCGCTCGGTTCGTTTGGAGTTACCGGCGTTGGTTCTTCTTCTAGCGGTTCTATTTCTACTTCGGCTTTTGCTTGGTCCAGGGTTTCCAGGGTTTCTACTTGTTGGGCTACTTCGTCGCCGAAGACTTCGTACATGTCCTTGAGTTGCGGTAGGTCCTTTAGGTCTTTTAGGCCGAAGCGGACCAGGAACTCTTTGGTGGTGCCATATAGCAGCGGGTGGCCGACTACCTTTTTGCGGCCGGCGATCTTGACGAGCTTTCTTTCCAGGAGGGTTCGTACGACACCGGCGGAGTGGATGCCCCGCAGCTCCATGATCTCGGGGATCGTGGTTGGTTGGCGGTAGGCGATGACGGCCAGGGTTTCCAGCGCCTGTATCGAGAGGCGCGACGGCCGTGGACTATCGAAGAGGCGCCGGACGCGTTCGTGGAGCTCCGGCCGGGTCGTGATCTGCCAGCCGCCGGCGACTTCGACGATCTGAAGGCCGCGGCCGCTTTGGTCGTAGAGCTCCTTCAAGCTTCTGAGCGCTCCCACGATGAGCTCGGGGGCTTCGGGAATTGCTTTTTTCAAGCTGCGCAGGGTAATCGGCTCGCCCGAGGCGTAGAGCAGCGCTTCGACGCTCGCTTGTGCCTCTTCAAGCGACAGAACAGGCTCGGCGGGCTCTTGGGTCTCCCCACTACCGTTGACAGGCATGTCGTTCAGAGGCTCACTCTTATCAGGCTTATCGGGCTTATCAGGCTTATCAGGCATCGGGGTGCCGCATCACGTGGATCGTTCCGAACAGCTCCTTCTGATAAATCTTCAGCGTCCGAAGGCGAACCATTTCGAGGATAGCGAGAAAAGTTGCGATGACGTCACCGCGATTGGTCGCGTCATCGAAGAGATCGACGAAAGTGCATGGACCGTCGGCGTCGAGGCGCAGCGCGAGCCTCCGGATCATTTCTTCCATCGAGATCGTTTCGCGCTCGAAAACGAGATCGGTTCGTTGTCGGATACGAGAAAGCACTTCGCGGAACGCGCTCAGAAGCTCGAACAAGTCCACATCGAGCAAGGTCTCCTGCTCCGGAGCGTCGCGACCGTTGCCGGGGGCTAAACTTTCGACGACGGAGTCGGGCCGAACGAATGTGGCCTCTCGAATCTCTTCGTGCTGGTGTAGCTGAAGCGCGGCTTCCTTGTAACGCTCATATTCGAGCAGCCGTGTAACGAGCTGGGCACGAGGATCCTCACTCTCTTCGTCTTCCGTACCGTCCTCGTGCGGCGGCGGCAACAGCATCTTCGACTTGATGTGAATCAACGTCGCCGCCATGACGAGGAACTCGCCGGCAAGGTCCAAGTCAAGCTCTTCCATGAGCTCGAGAATCTCGAGATATTGCTTCGTGATCTCGGCAATCGGAATGTCGTAGATCTCGACTTCGCTCTTGCGAATCAAATGCAGCAACAGATCGAGCGGCCCGACGAAGATCGGGAGTCGCACGTGATATTTCGGCTCGACGTCCCCGCTCTCATCCGTGCTTTCGCTGAGATAGAGCTCTGTAAGACTCATAGATCGTCCTCGGTTGGAAGCTTTATCGCGGCGCGCACATCGACCATCGTCGACTCGGCAACCTCGCGTGCCTTCCGTCCGCCTTCGCGAAAAATATCACGTACGTCGTCGGGACGCTTCTCGAAAGCTTCGCGGCGGGCACGGATGGGCTCGAGGCGCGGCACGAGCGCGTCGGCAAGGGCGCTCTTGCACTCGATGCAGCCAATGCCGGCGGTCCGGCAGCCATCGGCGGCCCAATCTCGAGTCTCTTGGGTGGAGAAGACTTTGTGCAAATCGAAGACGGGGCAGATGGCTGGGTCACCCGGGTCTGTGCGCAGCTTTCGGGCCGGATCGGTGACCATCGTCTTCAGCTTCTTTCGGATCGAAGCTTCGTCTTCCGCGAGCCCGATCGTGTTGCGGTAGCTCTTCGACATTTTTCGGCCGTCGGTCCCGGGAAGCTTCGGGGTGGACGTGAGCTTGACCTCGGGCTCGGGGAGCACCGGCCCGTAGAAATTGTTGAAGCGGCGCGCGATCTCCCGGGTGAGCTCTACATGAGGCGCTTGATCGACCCCGACCGGAACCGTGTCGGCGCGATAAATAAGTATGTCCGCGGACTGAAGAAGCGGGTAGCCGAGAAACCCGTAGGTCGTCAGATCCTTCTCGCGAAGCTGGTTCATCTGCTCCTTGTAAGTCGGGACGCGCTCGAGCCACGGGAGCGGCACCACCATCGACAACAAGAGATGGAGCTCGGCATGCTGCGGCACGTGGGACTGGACGAAGAGCGTCGATCGTTCCGGGTCGAGCCCAACCGCGAGAAAATCGAGGGCGAGCTCGTGGGTGTTCGCCTTCAGCTGCGATGTATCGGCGTAATCCGTCGTGAGGGCATGCCAATCGACGATGCAGTAGAACGTGTCGTACTCGTCCTGCATGGCCTCCCAGTTCTCGAACGCCCCTAGCAGGTGACCGAGATGGGCGGCGCCCGTTGGACGCATGCCAGACAAAACACGTTTCTTCGTTGTCATAATGTGCTGAGTTGCAGCGGATGCTAGCACAAAATCAAAGCAGTTCCCGGAGGTTTTGGTGCACTTGGGCGCCTAGTCTTTCACCGAGAAGCTCTTGCAAGTCCTCGAGCGCAGCCGCTTTTACACCCTTCAAGCTTCTGAACCGCGTCAGCAGTCGTCGACGTTTTTTGGGGCCCACACCGGGGATGGACTCGAGCGACGAGCTCATGTCGCGAGCTTTTCGCTGCTGGCGGTGGAACGTGACCGCAAAGCGATGCGCCTCGTCACGGACACGCTCCAGAAGCTGCCGCGCCGGCGAATGCTGGTCGAGCACGATCGGCTCGGGCAGCTCGGGCCGGAAGATCCACTCTTCTTTCTTGGCGAGGCTCACCATCGGCAAATGTGAGAGACCGAGCTCCTCGAGCGCGTCGAGAGCCGCGCTCAGCTGGCCTTTGCCTCCATCGATCAAAACGAGGTCGGGAAGCTCGTCACCTTGCTCGAGCACTCGGCGGTAGCGCCGGAGCACCACTTCGCGCATCGCCGCGAAGTCGTCAGGCTTCCCCTTCTCGATCGACCGGATCTTGTATTTGCGGTAATCGCTCCGCTTGGGCTGGCCGCGCTCGAAAGTCACCATCGAGGCCACGACCTCGCTTCCCTGGATGTTAGAGATATCGAAGCCTTCGATACGCTCCGGCTTGTCCACGAGCTCGAGCACGTCGCGGAGGGCTTCGAGCCGTCGATTGGTCTGACGACCCTCTTCTCGGAAATCGAGCTCGTAGGCGAGCCGCGCGTTCCTGTTGACGAGCTCGACGAGCCTTCGCTTGCCGCCCTTCTTCGGGACGAGGATCTCCACTTTCGAGCCTTTTTTCGAGCTCAGCCAGTCCGCCACGAGAGCGCGCTCGGCGAAATCATACGGCAGGTGGATCGTTGAGGGAAGGAACCGGCCAAGCTCGTAATATTGTTTCAACGACGCTTCGACGAGCTCCGCGTCCTCTTGCGTTCCGAGCTCCTCGAGAAGAAAGCTGTCGCGATCGACGACTTTCCCCGAGCGCACCGAAAAGACTTGAAGCACGGCGTTCTCGCCCTCTCGATAAAGACCGAAAACGTCGCTTTCGCCCCCGCGCACTGAAGCCATCTTCTGACGGACGCCTAGATCCTCGAGCATGCTAACGTTGTCGCGAAGCCGCGCCGCTTCCTCGAAATGCTCCTCCTCCGCCTCGGCAACCATCTTCCCCTTGAGCGAGGCGATCAAATCATCGTTTTTGCCTTCGAGAAAAAGCTTGGCGTCCTCAGAAGCCTTGCGATAGGTCTCGAGGCTCACGATGTCGTCGACACAAGGTGCTACGCAACGCTTGATCTGATATTGCAGACACGGCCGCGGCCTCTTGCCGTTCAGCTTCTCCCTGCAATTGCGTATGCCGAAGAGCCGGTGGACGAGATTCGCGGTCTTGCGAGCGAGGCTCGCGGGAACGTAGGGCCCCGAATAGACCGCGCCGTCCGAGCCGGGATGGCGCACGATATAGAGGCGTGGGTAGCCTTCGTTCAAAGTGAGCTTCAGGTAAGGATGGTTCTTGTCGTCGCGAAGAAGAACGTTGTAGCGCGGCTTGTGCGTTTTGATGAGGTTGTTCTCGAGCACGAGTGCCTCGCGCTCGGTATCCGTGACGACGACGTCGACATCGACAACTCGCTCGACGAGGACGTCGAGCCGCGGGCTCTCGACCCGAGCGTCCAAGAAGTACGAGCGCACGCGGCTTCGAAGCGAGCGGGCTTTGCCGACATAGAGGATCTCCCCACCCCGCCCACGGAACAGATAGACGCCCGAGCTCTTGGGGAGCTCGGCGACCTTCTTCTGGAGGTCCATTTCTGACCACCAGTATAGCCGTGGAGGGGTCGCTAGACTTGCTGGTGCTCTCGTTCCACCGACGACGTGCCCTGAGATTGTCGCGCGGCCATCACGGGCTTGGGATCGTCCGCACGTTGCGACACGTAAGGATCACCTTTTTGGGGCGCGCGCCAATTATCGATCAAGCCGACGATCTGGACGCAAGCGACGGTGCAGTAGCGCGCGCACGTCTTGGGCGTGTCGAACTCGCGTCGAAGATCTTCTTTCGTGTACTCGGCGAGTGCGGTCCCCGGATAACCCCGCTGTTGGGAGCAGAGATGGACGAGACCGTCCTCGCAAATATAGAGATAGCGCGCGCCGGCGCGGCAGCGCCAGCTATGGGGTTTACCGTGGGCGAGATCCTCACGAAAGCCCGTGAAGCGTGCGTAGCTCTTCTTTCCCTGCTGGCGCAGCCGGTCGTAGACCGACATCTCGCGGGCGCTGAGAGGAACGAGCTTGCCGGCGCCGTCATGAATGATGCCGAGCGTCGTGGAAAAACCGAGCTCGACGGCGCCGTTCGCGACCTCGACAGCGTCCTCGGGTTGATCGATGCCGCTGCCGATGACCGAGTTGATGTTCACGAAGAACTCGGCATGTTCGGCGAGGTTACGGAGCTTGGATTCTAGGACCTTCAAGGACTTCTTCGAAACTCGATCCGGCTTGACGTTGTCAATGCTGATCTGAAGATGTTGGAGCCCACAGGCGTTGAGCTTCTGGATGCGCTCGGGCGTCAGAAAATAGCCATTCGTGATGAGCCCGGCGATCATCCCTCGCTTGCGGATGCGCGCGATGATCGCGTCGAGCTCTGGGTGGAGCGTCGGCTCTCCACCGCTGATGGTGACGATAGACGTGCCGAGATCCCCGAGCTTGTCGACGCGGCGCAGCATCTCGTCGATAGGAACGGGCGGCGAAAAATCATCGTACTCGTTGCAATAAGTACAAGCCAAGTTGCAGCGCCTCATCGGTATGATGTGCGCGAGCACCGGATGTTTCGTCGAGAGAAGACCGCTGCCGATTTTCCATAGCTCGTGCGCCCGGATCTTGGCCTTGTTGCGCCACTTCATCGTTCAGTTCCGGATGATCTCGACATTGGATGGAAGGTCGAGCTCGAAGGCCCCGTTCGGAAGCACGCCATTGATGATCGTATTCTGGAACAGGATGACCGTGTGGTCCCGGTTGTGCTCGTGAAACACGGAGCGTATCGGAGTCCAGGTTTTCTTGGCGATAGTGAGCTCGAGATACGCAAACATCGACGCGGCCGACCCTGGTTTGGGCAAGAGCTTCAAAACGACGGCCTCATCGGTCTCTTCGACGAGGCTGGCGTCGTAGTTCTCGCCGATTTTGTCATTGTTCGTGCCGAAGCCGATTAGAAGGTCCGCACCGCTTGAGCCGCCTTTCCCTCGGTCGAACTCCATCACTTGATTGGAGGTTGCGTTGTAGAGGCGCACGCGTTCGTCCCGTATGAGAAGGACCTTGGGAGCCGGCGAAAGGTGCTCGAAGCGGATGCGTCCGGGAAGTCGCAGATAAAGGCGGCCTTTGCTGACGTCATCTTCATCGAGAATGAAATCGTGATCGGTCTGCTCGAAGTTAGCCGCGAGGGTCTTGAGCTCGGCACCCGCTTTTTGCATTTCGGCCAGGATCTCATCAAGACGATCTGTAGTGGCTGTAGTGGCTGCAGTGGCTACAGCAGGCACGGCCGCTAGCGACAGAAGCAACAACAAGAGTTTTTGCATCAGCATGCCGAAAACGCAGTTTACCGCGCTTGAGAATGCGCTTGTTCAGGCTCCACGAGCTCGGCCACGGTGCCGTGGCTCAGAACCTGACCGTCGAGCATCTCTATGACCCGGTTGCTCATCTCCGCCGCCGCGGGATTATGCGTGATCATGACGATGGTCTGCTTTTTCTCCCGATTCAAATCCGAGAGAAGTCGGAGCACTTGCTCCGAGTTGCGAGAGTCGAGATTGCCGGTGGGCTCGTCCGCAAGAATGATGGCCGGGTTGTTCACGAGTGCTCTGGCAATAGCCACCCGCTGCTGCTCGCCTACGGAAAGCTCGAGCGGTTTGTAGTCGAGCTTGTGGCGCAAGCGCACGATCTCGAGCAGATCACCCACTTCGTCGCGGCTTATCAGAGGCCCGCCATAAATCTGTCGTGCGATCTCGATATTCGCCTGGACGGTGAGCGTCGTAAGAAGGTTGAACCGTTGAAAGACGAAGCCTATCTTCTTGCAGCGAAGGCGCGTGCGCTCGGCATCGGACACGTCGGCGAGGTCGACACCGTCCACGAAGACGTGGCCCGAAGTGGGCCTCGACAAGCCACCGAGAATCTGAAGCAAAGTCGTTTTGCCGCAGCCGGAGGGACCCATGATCGAGACGAACTCGCCCTCTTTGATCTCGATGTCGATGCCCTGAAGAGCGGGGACATCGAGGGAACCGGTCCGGTACACCTTACGGAGGGCTACGGTCTTCAGAATGGCGGCGGGTTGCGACATGGATGATTATTTACGATTGCGGTCGAGTCTACTCGAAATTTAGCGCTTCCACCGGATCGAGCTTCGCCGCTCGATAGGCGGGATAGAGCGCCCCCAAGAGTCCTCCGCTGATGCCGAGGAGAGCTGACATCGCGAACCATTGAGGATTCAAGTCCACGGAAAGCGTGGGAAAAAACGTGATGATGCCCCATCGGCCGAGAAAAGAAAACAGAAAGCCGACAACGACGCCCATCACGCAGATGAAAAACGACTCCACCATGACGAGACGAATGATATAGGTTTTGCTCGCCCCGAGCGCTTTGAGAATCCCGATCTCGCGCGTGCGCTCGATGATGGTCGTATACATCGCGAGCAGGATCACGAGATAGCTGATGAGCGCCGCGAAGATCGAGAGCGCGCGGATGAACTCTTTCAACCCGAGCGCGTTCTCCCTCATCGCTTCCGAAAAACGCGCGAGCGCGGTAATTTTGTAGCCTTCGAAGCGCTCTTTGAGCGACGCGCTCACGTCGTCCACCGAAACACCTTCGGCAGCTTTGATGAAGAAAAACGAGGCCTTCCCGATTTGTGCCGTCGCCTCTTGCATGTCGGAGATGGCCATGAAAACGCGCACGCCCGCGCCTGCCCGACAGATGCCCGAGACTTCGAACTCCCGGTTCATGATCATCATCTTCTCGCCGAGCACGATGTTGTCCGCCGCGGCTAGAACAGTATCGACGACGAGGTCGAGCGGTCTTGCCAGGCCACGGCCCTCCAAGATCTCGAGACCCACGCCGACCTCGTTATATGACGCTTTGTCCACGCCGAACATCATGACGATCTTGCTCTGCCCCTTCACCTTGGTGAGCGAACCGATGAGTATGGGCGCCACCGACGCCACGCCAGGAACGTCGAGAAGACGCTCGCCAAGCCGCTCGGAGAGAACGCCGGCGCTCAATGCGAGAAAGGGCGAAGAATCCGGAGGCTGAAAGAGAACATCCGCACCGACATTCATGATGCGCTCGGCGGTCTCTTCGAGGCTCCCATTCGCGAGCCCCACGAGCACGAGCAGAAGCGCCACGCCTAGAGCTACCGCCAGGATACCGACCGTGGTGCGGGTTTTGCGGTTGAAGATATTCGCCAGAGGAAGATTCGCCATGCTGGATCTTTCATTTGCACGCCTCTCGGGGCAGCGCAAACAGGCTATGTTAGCAAACTGGCCGGGATGCAGCAACTTGTACGGGGGGGTAACCCACTCTTGGCTACCTTCTGCCGGGTCATTGCTATACTCCTGCGCTATGAAAGCTATTCGGGTACACCAGACGGGGGGCTGGGACGCGCTTCAGATCGAAGATATCGCTACGCCAGAGCCGGGGGCGGGGGAAGCCCTCGTCAGGATCGAGGCGATTGGGGTCAACTTCATCGACATCTATCATCGGACGGGGCTCTATCCGCAGAAGACGCCGTTTACTCTCGGGCGGGAGGCAGCGGGGGTCGTGGACTCTGTGGGCGACGGTGTCAACGAGGTTCGGCCGGGGGATCGCGTGGCTTATGCGCTGACACCAGGGGCCTATGCCGAGATGGCGGTCGTGCCGGCGTCGAAGCTCGTGCCGCTGCCCGACGGCGTATCGACCTCGCTCGCGGCCGCGATCATGCTTCAAGGGATGACGGCGCACTATCTTTCGCGCGCGACGTTTCCTATCGAGGCCGGCCACCGTGTGCTCGTACATGCGGCCGCGGGAGGGGTTGGGCTTTTGCTCACGCAAATGGCAAAGCGGCGCGGTGCCCAGGTTTTCGGCACCGTATCGACACAAGCCAAGGCGGAAGCGGCCAAGGGTGCTGGGATTGACGTCGTTATCCGGTATACGGAACAGGATTTCGAGGCCGAGGTGCGAGAGGCTACCAGTGGCGAAGGGTTGCACGCGGTTTACGACTCGGTCGGGCAGACGACGTTCGAGAAGAGCTTGCGCTGTTTGCGCCCGCGCGGCGTGCTTGCGCTCTTTGGGCAATCGAGCGGGCCGGTCCCGGCGTTCGATCTTGCCAAGCTCGGCGCGGGAGGGTCGCTCTTCATCACACGGCCGACCCTCGCCCACTACATGCTCGACCGTGACGAGCTTCTCGAGCGAGCCGGTGACGTTCTCGGCTGGGTCGAGCGGGGCGAGCTCGACGTCGCCATCGATCGTGAGCTTCCGCTCGCGGAGGCGGCGGAGGCGCATCGCTTGCTCGAGGGACGAAAGACCAGCGGGAAGCTGATTCTGAAGCCTTGAAGGAACCACTGGCAGCAAGCGCCTGACTGAAGGAGCAAGGAGGTTTCGACGCCTCGATCTCGTCTTACCTTTGATGAGAGGAGGTAGAATGACGTTATGCTTGGAGTCATCGACAGCGTGGAAACCCGCCGCTTCAGCGTGGAGGAGTATCACCTCATGGCGGAGGCCGGGATACTCGGCCCCGATGAGCGGATCGAGCTCATCCGCGGCGTCGTCCACACGATGAGCCCGAAGGGCCGGGCGCACACGATCGCAGGGGCGCGCGTGGGCCGTATTCTCGATCGAAAGCTCGAAGGTCGGGCAAGCGTGTATCCGGAAGCCTCGCTGCCGTTTCCGGAGCTCTCGTCGGAGCCGCAGCCCGACGTCGTCGTTTGTTCGAGCCCCGACATCGACGCGTTCGGCACCGAAGCGAGCAAACCGCTTCTCGTCGTCGAGGTGTCTCATTCGTCCAAACGACTCGACCTCGGCCCCAAGGCCTTACTCTACGCCGAGGCTGGTATTCCGGAATACTGGGTCGTCGATCTCGTCGACCGGGTTCTGGTCGTCTTTCGCGATCCCCGGGATGGGCGCTACGCGTCGCAATCCCGTTTTCAGCCGGATGATCGCGTGACGCTGACGGCGTGGCCCGACATCGCTATCGAGGTGCGTGAGCTCTTTCCGCGGTAAGGCGACGAAGCTCTTGGCATCAAAGACCGTCGCTGACCATTTGCGCTCGATCGCGATAGGGCCGAGGCCCTCCCTCGAACACCAGCGAGACGAGATGTCGTACAACTCTCTCACAGTGAACGCTCCTTTAGAGCGGAGACTTCTGCGAGCGCGGTGAAGTCTCGATCGCGATGCAGGATTTCAAGGCCGTTTCGAATCGCGCAGGCAGCGATGAGGCAGTCCACGCTGGAGCGAATCGTCTTGCCGCTGCGGCGCGCGCTCCGATACAGTGAAGCGCCCTCGAGAAAAACGGTCTCTACCAAGGGAGATTCCACGATTGGAAAGGAGAGCATAGCTTCGCGCGCTACATCGAACGCGCGTTCTTCACGGAACCCCTGAAGCACTTCTTGAATCACCGGGAGGCACACCGCAACTTCGTCTATGTCGACCAACGCGGTCAGATCCAGCCCCGGCGGTTTCTTGAAGACTTCGATCCAGATCGACGTGTCAACGAGTACCACGACGCGGCCTTCGTGCCTTCGAAGCCGAGCCCCTGTCACGCCTCATTTCCGAAAGATCACCTTCCCACAAGCCTGTTCCAGCAAGTTCCAAGATGCGGTTCGCCTTCGCGCGCCGAACATAGTCTCGAAGCGCCTGATTTACAGCAGCAGAGTAGGTTCTCTCACCGCTCAGCCGAGTGGCCTCCTCCAGTAGCTCCTCATCAAGCACAAGATTCGTACGTTTCATGTGTATACTGTACCATCAGCGAACCCTGAGCGAGGCAACGTTCTCGTGCCAGGCGACGTTGTTCGGGTCTCAGTCGTTCATCGGCACGAGCCGGTTCAACTCCTTGGTCCAACGGGCGAGAGCCCGTTTCGAGTCATGAGGCGCGGGCGCGTGCGCATGCCGAGAGGTCCGAGATCGAGCACCCAAATATCTCCGCCGTCACGACCTGGCACGGTAAGATCGGCGACGGCGCGGTTGCCGTCGGGAGACAGCGACAGATATTCGACGGGCTCGACTAATTGCGGCGACAACGGGACCCCGCGCAGCGGACTTGCCGAGACGCCTCTCAGAGGTTTGAAAGGGACGATGTATGAGGGCGGTATCCGTGTCCCAGGCATCATC
>SMYC01000001.1 GCA_004356105.1 Acidobacteriota bacterium
CATCCAATCCGGGGCTCTCGGGGTAGCCAGGGAGGGGCGGCAGGTGGATTACCCCGATGAGCAGCTTTTGTGCTCCGAACATCGTAGAATGCTACTTCATTCGCCCCATCGCGGTTGCGAATAAGGGCTCCTGATATATCTCGCATAGAAAGATAGCGCGATGTTTCTCAAGAACTATTGGTACGTAGCGGCGTGGAGCCACGAGGTCTCGCAGGCACTGTTCGCGCGGCGGATTCTCGACGTTCCCGTTTTGATGTATCGCACGGAAGAGGGGAGAGCTGTCGCGATGGACGAACGATGCCCGCATCGGCGCGCACCGCTCTCTCTCGGAAAGCTCATCGGCGACGACGTGCAGTGCGCCTATCACGGCATGCGCTTTGGTCCCGACGGCACCTGTACCCACGTTCCTGGTCAGGACCACATCCAGAGCGCGGCGCATACGAGAGCTTTCCCCCTAGTCGAGCGCTACGGGTTTCTCTGGATTTGGATGGGCGATCCGGCCGGAGCGGACCTGGACACGATCCCGGCACAATATGCGATTCAGACGGATCCGGCTTGGGCCGGTGACGGCGTGATGATCCACACGCGCTCGAGTACGATGCTCATCACGGAGAACGTGCTCGACCTCACGCATGCGTCCTACTTGCACGCCCGGACGGTCGGCACGGACTACGTGCCCTACATGCTCCCGGACACGCTGATCGAAGACAACCACGTGGCCGTGAGCCGCGCATTCAAGAACGTGAAGAACCCGTCGACCTTCATCAAGATTATGGGCTTCGAGATGGCCGACCGGGAGCAAGTCATCCATTTCTGGCCGCCCGGCTACTGCTTGCTCGATATGAACATCCGCCCGACTGGAGTCCACGAGCCGAGCCAGGAGAGGCGCATGGTTGTGCTGAGCCCTATTACACCCGAGACGGAAAAGTCCCATCATCAGTTTCTTTGCTTCTACCGGAACTTTGAGCTAGACGACGAAAAACTCACCAAAGTCATGATGGACGACGTCTACCGCACGGCGCTCGAGGATACCGAGATGCTCGAAGCGCAGCAGCGGAACATGGACTCGGATCCTCCCGACAGAGACATCGTGAACCTCCGCGTCGACCAGGGGCCGATCGCCGCGCGCCGCATGATCGAGAAACTCCTCGTCGTCGAGTAAGTGTCCTTTCTTAGATCGCTACCGAAAGACGCCAAGATCTTCGACGTTTTCGCGAGCCGTCCCGAAGTCACCGAATCGCCTCACAAAGTTGTGGCAAAGGACATCGAGGCTGTTTATGAGGCGGGCTGGAACGAAGCCGCGCTACATGATGTCGTGCTCGTCACGTGCATCGCGAGCTTCATGAATCGCTTCGTGTTCGGATTCGGGATCGCAGCCACTGATCAAGCCACGTACAAGGGAGCCGCGGGAGCTGCGATCGCGAGCGATGGCTACGCGTCCCGTTTCAGAAAGTTGCTGGAGGAAAAAAATGCTGAGGAATGAGGGCGAGCGGCTCACTCGGGTCGTCGTTTCCACCCCGAGCAACGAATATTTCGATGTCTCCGATACCGACGCCCATAAGATGAACGAGGTCGCTGACCGCGCCAGGACAAATGTGCAGCACAAAGCGCTCCAAGAGACGTTAGCGTCGCGTGGCGCCGAGGTCATCGACGCCCCCGAGCTCGAAGGCCATCCGAACTCCGTGTTCACGCGGGACGTATCGCTCATGACGCCGCAGGGCTACATCAAGCTGCGCATGGGAATCGACACGCGGCGCGGGGTGGAAGCATGGCTCGGCGCGGTGCTCGAAGAGCATGGCGAGGTTTGCGCGGGAGAGATCGAAGCACCTGGGACGGTGGAGGGAGGCGATGTCACGATCCATGGCGACGTAGCCTTCGTGGGCCATTCGGCCCGAACGAACGAAAGCGGCGTGCAGCAGATTTCGGAGCTTCTTCAGAAAATGGGCTACGAAGTGCGGGTCGCCGATGTCGTCGGCTATCTGCACCTCGGAGGTGCGGTGAGCGCTGTAGCGCCCGATCGTTTGCTCGTGGTGCGCGACGACTATCCAGACGGTTTCTTCAAAGGGTTCGATGTGATCGAAGTGGACAAGAAAGGCCCGTCGACGGGGAACGTCATTTGCGTGGCGCCGAACGAGGTCGTCGCGAACGAGGCCGAGAATCAGGACGCTATGGACGTGCTCGATAGCCGCGGCGTTCGAGTCCACGGTGTCGACTTGTCGGAATTCCGCAAAGGCGCCGGAGGCCCGACCTGTCTCATCATGCCCGTGGAGCGCGAGACATGATGCTCTTCTCGGCGGCCGCTTAAAGCGTGACAGCCTCGGACGTGGCCACGCGCTTCCGTGTCATCGGACTCGAAGACCGCCGCTTCAACCACGAAAAACTCTGGAACGTGCTGGCGCCTCACATCGCGTCGGAGACGATCCGAGTCGAGGAGATCGGCCGATCGCTACAGGGCCGGTCCATTCGAGCACTGCACTTCGGCGAAGGCGAGACCAAGGTGCTGCTGTGGTCGCAGATGCACGGCGACGAGTCCACGGCCACGATGGCCCTCGCCGATATCGTGCGCTTTTTCGCCGAGGGCGACGGCGATCCTCTCAGAGAGCGCTTGCGACGAAATCTGAGCATCACCATGGTGCCGATGCTCAACCCCGACGGCGCCGAGGATTTCACACGCCGGAACGCGATCGGGGTTGACGTCAACCGTGACGCGCGCCGTCTCGCGACCCCGGAAGGCCGAGCTCTCAAAGAGCTTCGCGACCGCCTCGAGCCTGATTTCGGTTTCAACCTCCACGACCAGAACGCCCTTACCCTCGCAGGCAAAAACGGTGGCCAAGTTGCGATGGCGCTTCTCGCACCCGCCGCTGACGAAGCCCACAGCTACGGAGACGTCCGGACGCGTGCCCGACTGGTCGCCGCGACGATCGTCTCCGTTCTGGAGCCCACGATCGGCGGCCGCATCGCGAAATATGACGACACATTCAACCCGCGCGCGTTTGGCGATTTGATGCAGGCCTGGGGCACGAGCACCGTGCTCATCGAGTCAGGCGCAATTCGCGGGGATCCGCAGAAACAGAACCTGCGCGCCCTCAACGTGCTCGCGATTCTGGAAGCACTCGACGCGATAGGCACCGAGAGCTACCGGCAAACGGACCCGTTACTTTATGAGAGCCTTCCGGAAAACTATGACATCGAGCACGACGTCATCCTCACGGGAGGGAAGCTCCTGTTCGGCGACGCGCCTCCCCTCGAGGTCGACCTGGGGATCTGGTTCTACGATCCGGTCGCGCGCGAAGGTGCCCGCCTCGGTGATGTGGGCGATCTGAGCGAGACGCCCGCGATCGAGATCCTCGACGTCGCGGGACTCACGATACGGGTCGAAACGCTCGGCGACGCCCGCCGGTGCCCGGAACGTGACGCGCCCGTGATAATCACGGTGCGGGGAGAGAACGACGCCATCGTGCACCGCTTCGGGTCATCGGAGACCGGGCAGAGGTAAACACGCTTCTCCAGCAATTCGGGTCGTCCTCGACACCGTTGCGCCGATTCTATTCTAGCGATGGACTCGGACTCGGGCCGCCAAAACACGGAAGACCCAGGAGCTGGATTGTCAGGTTTTCACCGAAGCCGGACGTGGCCACGACGCGCAAGCGGCATGCCTGACAGAACCGTTCAAGTCTGCCCGCCCGGCCTGCGTCTGGGCGCAGTCGCGCCTCGACCCCGCCCGTCCCGGCGAAAGCTGCAGTCGTGGCACGGCTCGCGCTGATGACGGTGGAAGCCAGGCGTTTTGGCAAGAAGAGAAAACTGCCGCTCTGCGTACTTTCGCGACTCGCCTCCAGGAGTTCAGCCATCGGGTCCGAACCATTCGAGAACTACGAGTCACAAGGATGTGAGCACGACCATGACCTCCCTCTGTGCCAACATACATGAGACACTTCGCTCGTTGAAATTAGTGTAGAGGGCGGAGGAGGAACATGCATGAGTACGTTGATTGAGAGAGAGACCTCGGCGGGATCGGAGGGAGCCCGTAGGGCGACTGGAGATCCCGCCGGCCGCGATGCGGCGGGGGTCGAGGATCCCGAAGTGGTTGAGCAAGCGAAGCGTCGACGCTTTACCGCGGAGTACAAGCTGCGGATAGTGCGCGAGGCCGATGCCTGCAAGGGTGACGGCGATGTGGCTGCTCTTCTGCGTCGAGAGGGCCTGTACTCGTCGCATCTATCGAGTTGGCGCCGCCAACGTGACGAGATCGCCCAGGTGGGGATGACGTCGAGAAAGCGAGGCCGGAAGGCGAAGGCAGAGGATCCACGGGTCAAGGAGCTCGAGCGCGAGAACGCCCGGCTCCAGCGTCGCCTGGCTCGGGTGGATACGATGTTGGAGATCCAAAAAAAAACCTCCGAATTACTGGGGATCCCCCTGAATCCCCTCGAGAGCGACGAGAACGACTGATCGTGGCGGCCGAGGAGCTGGCGGGGAAGATTGGGCAGACGACGGAAGCCTGCGAGGCTCTGGGTGTGGCTCGTTCCACGCTGTATCGCAAGCGTCAGCCGGCGACGCCCGAACCGAAGCGTCGTCCTCGGCCGCACCGCGCTCTCGACGAGACCGAGCGCGAGGAGGTCCTCGGGGCCTTGCACTGTGAGCGGTTCGTCGACAAGGCGCCCGCTCAGGTGTGGGCCACGCTTCTGGACGAGGGAACCTACCTCTGCTCGATTCGCACGATGTATCGGATTTTGGAGGAGCACGGCGAGGTCCGAGAGCGCCGGAACCAACGGCGCCATCCGAACTACACGAAACCGGAGCTGTTGGCCGAAGCGCCCAACCAGGTTTGGTCGTGGGATATTACGAAGCTTCGTGGCCCCGTCAAGTGGACCTACTACTACCTCTACGTCATCCTCGACATCTTCTCCCGCTACGTGGTTGGCTGGATGCTGGCTCACCGTGAAAGTGCGGCGCTCGCCCAACGCCTCATCGCCGAGAGCTGTCGCAAGCAGGACATTGAACGCGACCAGCTCACCCTTCACGCGGACCGTGGCAGCTCGATGAGGAGCAAGCCCGTGG
>SMYC01000025.1 GCA_004356105.1 Acidobacteriota bacterium
AGCCATGCGAGGGTCCGAAATAGCAAACGCATCCACTTATGATGACCGAACGGGGCCTTCGCGGGCCACTAAGAAAATCGGGGTCTTCCGCAAAATCTGTGGGTAGAAACCGTCTGCCATCGCCCCCTCAGCAGACCACGGTGCTCACCGGCGTAAAGGCTTCCCTCGCTTCGCTCGGCGCTTCGCGGCCTTGACCCCGGCTCCGCTCCGTGGTCCGAGCAACTATGGGCGATGGGCAAACGGGGCCTCCGGCGGGGGCTCCGGGCACCCGGGTTTCAGGAAGCACGAAGTCACACACGAAAGCCAAGCCGCGTGGGCTGGGAATAAGGTGTTTCTTATCAATTAGTTAGTCGATTTTGCTCCGCAATGCGACCCACAGATTTTGCGGAGGAGGCGAAACTCGTTTGGTTTCAAATAGGTCAGACTTTTCGGGGATTACACTGGTACCAGGGATCCGTTTGGCGCTCGCCTCTCGCCGAACCGGCGCGCCTCGGTTCCCGATCTCGTGAACGCCTCTGGGCGTCGAGCGTTCGGTGCCGTTCGTGTTTTTGGACACGACGGGCGTGAGAACCCCTGACAGGATGACGCGATGAATGCCGGGCTCGTCAACCTTCCTCGACAATCTCGACAATCTCGATGAGTGAGTTCGGCGTGAGTCCTTCCTCCAGGGTTTGCCGCCGCCCCGACGGCCAGCGGACCTCGATATGGTCGATCTCGGTGGCGCTTCCCAGGCCGAAGTACAGGGGGAGCGAGCTCTGCGAAAGGTACCCCGATTTCCCGTCGTTATATTTGGTGAAAGACTGACCTCCGGCAACGACCTCGACCGTAGCGCCGAGGCCATCCCGATTCGACTCGGTCCCCACGAGCTTTATCTCGACGTAGTGGATCTCCGTCCGCTGAGCAAGATTGCTGACGAGCACCTGCGGCGCGTCGTTGAACTCGAGGGTAACGATGTCGAGATCTCCGTCGCCGTCCAGGTCGAAGATGACCGATGACCGACTGCCTACGCTCCCCATCATGGTGACGCGACCGCTACGGCCGCGGCAGCCCTGGTGGGCCCGGTCGGCTCCCGAGCAGTCCAAGTCGAACCAGGGCGTCTTGAGGGATCCCCTGCGCGGCTCGACTTCGAGAATGAACTCGCTGTCGTGGAATCGCTCCCCACGCTCGTTCAGGAGAACGGAGTTCGTCTGAAAGCGCCACGGGAAGTTCATGCTGCAAGTGACGAGGACGTCGTCCCAGCCGTCGGCGTTGAGGTCACCGACACTCAGACCCCAGGGCCAGTAGGTTTCGGTCCCTAGGGCGTCCGAGATCTCTCGAAAGCTTCCCTTTCCTTGATTCTCATAGAAGGCGTTTCCAAAGATGTTGTTCGCTCCGCCGTGCTTGACCATCTCTTCCTGATTCCAGGTCATGAGTGCTTTGAGCTTCTCGAAGCCAGGCGTAAGCTCGCGGTTCATGTCGGAATGCATATCCGTCAGCATCAGGTCGAAGCGGCCGTCGTTGTTGTAGTCGAAGAATTTCACTCCCATCGTTCCCCAGGGGGTTTTCGGGAAGAGCTCCGCGGTCTTGTCAACGAATTTTCGACCATCGACGTTCTCATAGTAATGATCGTCTCCTTGCATGTTCAGAACGTAGAGATCCGGGTAGCCATCCTGGTTGAGGTCGACGAAGGTCGCGTCCCCGCTCCAGCTACCATCGGTGAGCTCCGTCTGCTCCGAAACATCGAGGAAGCTACCATCGCCCACGTTCTTGTAGAGAATGCTCTGCTCGGTGCGCTCGGGGTAGATATGTCCGCCGAAGGCGTCGTCGATCCCGAGATAGTAGCCGCCCGGCCCGCGTTCGTCCGTCGTATAGGTTCCCACGTTGGTCAAGAAGATATCCAAGCGGCCGTCGTTGTCGTAGTCGAAGAGCACCGCGCCGGAGGAGTGCCCGGTATAGGCGAGGCCCGACGCCTCGGTGACGTCGCGGAAGCGGCCCTTGCCATCGTTCTCGAAAAAGGCGTTTCCCATCCGCACCGTGGTCACGAAGAGGTCGGCGTCCCCGTCGTTGTCCATATCGGCAAAAGAGGCGGTGACGGAGATCCGATTCGGGAGACCCACACCTGCCTGCTCGGTGATGTTTTCGAACTTGCCGTTACCGAGATTCTTCCACAACTCGTTTCCACCCAGCTGAGTGGTGAAGTAGATGTCGTAAAGGCCGTCGCCGTCGACGTCGGCGACGGCCACTCCATTGCCATGGTCGTAGTGGACCATTTTGTACGTCTTGCCCGCGTCGTCGACGATGTGATGCCGGAAACGGATGCCGCTTTTGACCAAAGCGTCTCTGAACTGGAAGTCGTGGAACACGTCGAGCTCGTCGGCGGTGTTTTGCTGCGCCCACTGACGCACCGGCAGCATTTGAAGCCCGAGGTCGATGGCCGGGATATCCACCTTCTCCCCCCGCTGCGCCCTCCCTCCGGGCGCTATCGAGGTGAGGATGGCGAGCGCAAGGGCAAGAAGCGCGGGGATGCTCGTTCGATGGAACCGCTGGCGCTGCATGGGTCAACACCTCCTCATTTTTTTCGGCTCATTCCAGAAGCTCGCGGACCATCCGTTTCGCGTGGGCCACCTGGTTTTCGTGCTGCTCTCTTGGCGCGCTCTCGATGAACCGCCGGAAGTACGCGAGCGCTTCCTCGCGATGGCCGTTCTGCGCGAGGACGACGGCGAGATTGTACATGCTCTGGAGCTCGGGGCCGTCGAGCTCAATGGCGTGTTTCCAGGCAGCAATCGCCTCCTCGTGGCGGCCCGCCGCCTCGTGGACGACCCCCAGGCCGTGCCATCCGATGGGCCGCGACGGGTCGAGCACCACCGCGCGGCGCAGTACCCGCTCGGCATCGTCGAATCGACGTGCTTTCATATAGAGCGGCGCCAGGTTGGTGTGGGCCGTCGCGTTGTTTGGCTCGAGATTCACGAGCTCCTCCAGAGTTCGGATCGCTTCATCGACGCGACCGAGGCCTGTATAGGATATCGCCAGCGCTTCGTAGGCCCGGGGATCGCGCCCACCGTCATAGACGAGCGGCTCGAGCGCCGCTATCGACGCCTCCAGTTTGCCGGCTTCCTGCAGGTAGATCCCGCGCGCGGTGATCATGCCCGGCGCTCGAAGATTCCTCTCGAACGCTTCACCCAGAACGGTAATCGCTTCCTCGAGGCGGCCCTGCTCATGGAGGACGCGCGCAAGGTAATTGTAGGCCGTTGCGGCGCCCGGCCTTCTTTCGATGACGCCGCGGAACAGACGCGCCGCCTCTGCCCTGTCCCCGGTCCTATAGGCCCGGACCCCGTCGTCGATCATGTTCGCGACGTCGATGAGTCGCTTCGGGTCGTCGTCGGCCGTGTAGTCATCCAAGGGTTTCAGTGGCGAAGGAGCCGTCAAGTAGCCCAACGCAGCCAGTCGTAGCCGCGTTTCCTCGTCGACCTCGACGGTGCTGGGCTCACGCGACGCCGGAGCGGTGCTCTCGGCAACGAATCGAGAAAGAGCCGATTTCATCTGGCGATGAAGATCGGGACGCTCTGAAACGAGATTTCGTTGCTCCTTCGGGTCCGCCTCCAGGTCGTAGAGCTCGGGCAAGGGGAGATGGATGTACTTGTAGCGGCCTCGATAGAGGCCCGTGAGAGGAGCGCTAGCGTTTTGGAGAGCGAAGCCGACCGCTTCGAAGTAGCTGTCTCGCTCGGAGCTCTGGAGCTCAGGGTTCGACAGGAGGGGTAGCAGGGACTCGCCCTGTACGCCCGCGAGCGGCGGCAGTCCGGCTAGCTGTAGAAGCGTTGGCGCCAGATCCACGAGCCTGACTCTGGTAGAGATCCGTACGCCTTGGGGCAGGCCGGCTTTCCAGTAAAGGATCAGCGGCACCCGGAGCGTCGACTCATACGCGAATTGACCGTGAGTCCTCTCGCCGTGCTCCCCGAGCGCCTCCCCGTGGTCCGCCGTTAGAACGACGAGGGTGCCCGCGAGCATTCCCGCGCGATCCAGCCTCTCCAGAAAAATACCCACCTCGCGGTCCACATAGGCCACCTCCCCTTCGTAGGGACGCTCGCGATAGGTGTCCGAAAAAGGCGTCGGAGGCTCGTAGGGCCAATGGGGGTCGTAGAGGTGGACCAGGGCGAACCAGCGCACGTTCCCGCGCTCTCTGAGCCACGCCCACGCGGCTCGGAGGACTTGGTCCGCCCGGCGCTCGTCGCCGCTCACGACGCGCTCGCTTTCCTGAGGGATCTGATCGTCGTAGACCTCGAAGCCCTGATCGAGACCGAACCGCGAGTCGAGCACAAAGGACCCGACGAAAGCCGCGGTGCGGTAGCCGGCGTCTAGAAACATTTCGGCCAGCGTTCGTTCTTCATCACCGAGACGAAAGGTCCCGTTGTCCCGAACGCCGTGCGCGATGGGGTACCTCCCGGTCAAGATGGAGGCGTGCGTGGGGAGAGTCAGAGGAGCGTGAGAGGACGCCTTCTCAAATACGACGCCGCCACGGCCGAGTCCGTCGAAGGTCGGTGTCGCGACGTCGCCGCCGTAGATCCCCAGGTGATCGCCGCGCAAAGTGTCAACGCTGATGATGAGAACGTTCGGCTGATTCTGGGAGCTTCCGGCTCCGCCCTCACGTCCCTGCCATAAGAAGGCCACGACGGCCACGGTCAGGACCACGAGTGAGAAGAGCGCCCAACGGGCGCCCTTTACCCTTGTTTTCTCTTTGCCCGCGGCCTTCGGTCGCACGGCCCGGGGGCGAGAGCTCCGTCGTTTCTTCGTCATCCCGATAAAAAAATCTCGGTAGAAAGCAAAAGGGCGGGAGCTTGCGCTCCCGCCCTCCTGTGTTCCGATTCTACTCCTCTAGTAGGTCCAGCGCAGTCCAATCTTGATGGTGCGAGGATCGAGTGCTGCGATGATGTTTCCGAAGTTCGGTGTCGTGTGGAAGAAGTTGAACACCGGGTTGCCGTTGAAGGCATTGTAGATGTCCAGCATGAACGTGGCCCGTCCATAGCCTCCTATATCGAAGGACTTGTCGATTCGGAAGTCGATGATGGGCACCGTTTCGGAGCGGTTGTTGCTGAGATCCTCAATCCAGAACCCCTTGGTCCCGAGGCTCGGACCGGCGCCGGGAATGTTCAGGCCGGTTCCAGCATAGATGGGAATATTCAGGGTTCGCGAGAAGTTGAAGCCGCTGTTGATTCGAATGTTGGTGGCCA
>SMYC01000026.1 GCA_004356105.1 Acidobacteriota bacterium
GATCCGGGATGCCGTGACTTCGCCCCGGATACATGAAGAGCTCCGTCGGCACGCCGAGCTTCTTGAGCGCCATGTGCAGCTCCACCGATTGAGGGCTCGGCACCCGCGGGTCTCCCTCGACGACGTGGACCACCGTCGGTGTCTTCGCGTTCTTGATGATGGACCAGTAGCGTCGCTCAGATGAGAACCTCTGCCCGTTTCACTTAGTCCAGACCGAGTAACTATGCCGAATTCGGCATAGGGACTCTGTCCGGACAGAGTTGAAACGACGGCGCCGGTTCGCCGACTCGGTCGGCTGAACGACGTTCTTATAGCATGGACTTTTTCGGTGCTCAGAGTTCGCGCGTGACGAACACAAACGCTTCGAACCACTTTCGAAGTCTCCTCGAACGATAGAGCATGACTGTAGCTTCGCGAGCGACGCAGGAGACCACAATGGATCGAGCGCTAACTCTTCTTTCAAGTCGCTTGAAAAAACCCGTCAAGCAAAAAACGAGCTCGAGGTAATTTTCTTTTTTACTCTTCCCGGGAAGAGTTGACGTTCACGCCGTACATGCAAACGATACCGGACGCCCGAAACCTCCGCCAAAGTTCGCCTAGTTACTTGTGGCTTCGCGTCACCGTGCCTTTGTGGCTGTTCGAACGAGCCTCGAGGATCGAGACCCGGGTCATTTTCGCCGCTACCTCGCCTGGTGCACGAAAGACGGCCGTTATGGTCTGGACGACGACCGCTGGAGCGAGGTGGTGCTTCTCTATGCTGGCTGCGTTCGAGCCCGCGGCAAGCGTGCGGCGCGGGACCTCCTTCGAAGACTTCTCGAACGTCACTCTTTGCGGAGCTCAGGGTGGAGCGGATACAAGTTGCGGACGCCCTCTCCTTTTCCAAGAGCATGGGGCGTTCGTAGTCTTCGAGCTCTGGTCGTGCGCGAGCGTCGCGGCCGACCCGGATCGGCACGTTGTTATCGGCGTCGAGCCAAGGTGGGCCGACCGGGTTGAAAAAGCGCGCGAAGTCGGGAAGGCCTTCAGAGGTGTCGTCCGAGAGCTCATCGAGATCGCGCGTGCCTCCGTCGATGACGACGCCCTCGCGCCTCGCATTTGGATGCCCATCGCGGTGATGTGGCTGCGGCCATAAGTCGAACGCTTCTCCCGCCGGCACGAGCTCGGATGGGAGCGCGCCTTCAGACACCGCGCTCGATCTCTGCCTCACGATGAAAATGGCCGTTAGCAGCATATAATCGCGCCTGCTCATGCGACGGCGGGAGATGGTCGTGTTCGTTCTCTTTCTTGGGGCGCCGCCGTCTTTACGTACCCGCTCGTGCGCCATATTCGGACGGCCACAAACGATCTCCACGATCCGCTGCTCGATGCTTGGGCTTTGGCTTGGGTAAGGGTGGCACCTGTTCCGCGGCACCTGTTCCGCGCCGACTATCTTACATAGCCCAATGAGCGAAGCCGCTCGAGCATTTCCTTCGAGATTTCTGTCTCCGTCACGGTTGCGGGGGGCATCGATGTGTCGGTCTCTAGATAGGTTACTGGGTGGGCTGCCAGCCAGTCGGATTCGAAGCTCGAGACCACGACTTTGCCGTCCATGTCGAGCGGCACGCTTTCGCCGAGCGCGTAGAGAATCGTGGGCGCGATGTCGAGGACCATTGTGCCGCGCACGTCGCCTCCGGCGCGGATGCCTGGTCCGCGAGCGGCGAACACACCGAACGGCGCATGAAAGCCGCGATCCCCGCCTGTTGAGCTGCCGTGATCGGAGACGAGCATTACGGTAGCGCGGTCGGGAAGCTCCGCGATGAGCTCGCCTAAAAAGCGATCGATTTGAAAATAGGTCTTGTCGACGACGTCCCTCAACGTGTCGGGACAACCTGGCGGGATGGCCTTCCCGCGGCGGAAGGGAAGAAAGAGATGGCTGCTCGCATCGACCGACTCGAAGTAAACGGTGAAAAAGCCGCGCTCCATCGTCGGGAGGAGCTTTCGCGCAATGCGCTGGTAGAATGCGTCCTGCCATAGAATGCGCTCGAAGCTCCTGAGCTCCTTGGGCGCGAGTGGCTGGCACGTTTGGGGATAGAGCTCGGCGGTGATGCGCGCAATGGCGGCGTCATCGGGCTCGAGCGCTGAAATCTCCGCGGCGAGCTCCGGCGGCCACGTGAGCGCGGTGGACGTCTTCTGCCGTTTGCCGCGTACGCCGAGATGCGAACTCACGAGAAAACCGTTGACTGCGTAAGCGGGCCACGTTGTCCAGTAGCCGACGATCCCCACGGGATGTCCGGCATCGCCAAGAAGATTCCAGACCGGCATCGCGCGCATGTGCGTGCTCTGCGCCTCGACGACTTTGGCTTCGGGTGGATGGAAGCCTCGGATGAGATCGAACCTTCCAAAAATGGGGTCGAACGTGACCACGACCTCGCCGGCGCTATCGAGAATCGAGAGTGGCGCGATCGCTCCCGCGAGCGGGCGCTGATCGTTCGACCGCCCATGATCCGCCGGACGACTTTGGCGCTCGAAGGCGAGCGTGAGACGGTTCTCCACAGGACGCAAAGCATCACGCGGGATCGCGAACGTTTCATCTTTCCAGTCTTCTGTGAGCTCGACGTTACCGAGGGTCTGTCCGTTCATCGCGAGCTCGACCTTTTGGGCCCCGTTTGGCGCGTAGTTGCGAAGACGCAGGTTCAACCTGTGTGGCGACGCGCCGGAGATTTCAGGGAGCCGGATCTCGGCCACCGGCGGCCCGTCATATTGCCCCGCCCAGACGAACGAAGTTCCGGGCAAAGGCAGGAGAAAATCCACGATGCCGTGCTTGTCGGGAATTTTTCCTGTCGCTATCGAAGCCCAGACGATCGGCGACCAGTAGCCGCGGCGCGGCTTCGGTCGAAGGCGCCGCCTGGCCGCGAGCGACTCCATCGGGCCCCAGCTTCCCTCGCGGATGAGCTGGTCGATGTTGGGAAGCTTGCCTCGAGCGCGAAGCTCGTTGATGAGCTCGGGTGTCGCGCCGTCGACGGCGACGAGCACGACGAGCGGAGACGGCTCTTCACTCCCGCAGCCGGAACAAGCGATTGACAGAGCCAACACGACAAAGAAATGACGGGTCACGTCCGTCATTGTAAGCGCGGAAGGCGGCGGCCGGTAGCAGCGTATAATCGCGTCTGCTCATGCGATGGCGCGAGATGGTCGTATTCGTCCTTTTTTTGGGGGGTGCTACCGTCTTTACGTACCCGCTCGTGCGGGATATTCGGACGGCTACGAAGGATCATCACGATCCGCTGCTCGATGCTTGGGCTTTGGCTTGGGTGGCGCATCAGCTTCCTCGGGACCCGGTGCACCTGTTTGACTCGAATCGCTTCTACCCGGAGAAGGGGACGCTTGCGTTCAACGACCCGATGGTCGGTCTCGGGATTCTGACGGCGCCGGTGGCGTGGGTTTTCGGGGACGCGTTGCTCACGCTCAACCTCGCGACGCTCTGCGCGTTTGCGTTTTCGGGCTATGGCGCTTACCGACTTGGATGGCATCTCACGGGGTCGCGCGTCGCGGGGGCCGTTGCCGGGAGCGTCTTTGCCTTTGATGCTTATCGGCTCAACCATCTTGCGCATATCCAGCTCCAAAACGCGGGCTTTATCCCGCTTCTTTATCTGTGCCTCAGGCGTTATCTCGAGGAGGGGAAGCTTCGCTACGCGGTGGGGGTCGCCGTTTTTCTGTGGTTTGTCTGCGCGTCTTCCGCGTATTACGGCATCTTTACTTGGATTTTGCTCGGCGTGGCGATTCCTTATGAGCTCTTTAGAACGCGAACGGCCGTGGATCGCCGCCGGGTAGTCGGGCTCGGCCTCGCGCTTCTTCTCGCGGGCCTCGCGTTCTTGCCGCTAGCGCTTCCTTTCATGCGGCTCAGCGACGATTTCGGGTTGTCCCGGCCGACAAGTCGCTTGCAACGAGCCTCGGCGCGTCCGGGCGATTACCTGCGCTCGGGCTCCCATCTCCATCAGGCGCTAGGGTTGAAGCCGCCGTCCGCCGAGCGCACCCTCTTTCCCGGTATCCTCGCGATTGGGCTCGCGCTCCTCGCGATTGCTAGGTTGAATCGGGCGAGCGGGCTCTACTTGATTCTCGCGATCGTCGCCGCTTGGGCGAGTCTCGGCCCGGCATGGGGTCTGTATCGTGTCCTCCATGCCGTCATCCCCGGATTGGACGGGGTTCGAGTACCCCCACGTTTCGCGATCTACGTGTTCTTTGCCATGGCGATTCTCGCGGCTTACGGCGCCGCCCTCGTGCTGAAGCGTTTTCCGAGCCGCGCTCTCGGCGCCGCGCTCGTTCTGTTCCCGCTCGTCGAGTCCGTTGGGCCGACGCACTACACCCATGCGCCACCGATACCAGCCGTCTACGGATGGCTCTCGGAGATACCCGGCTCGGTCCCGGTGGTCGAGCTTCCGCTTCCTCCGCCGAAGCGTGACCGGGAGAACGCGATCTATCTCTATTGGTCCACAACACACTTCAAGCCACTGGCCAATGGCTACGGCACGGTCGTACCTCCGGTCTATGCGGAGATTTTCGAGGCGTGCGATCCCGTGCCCGACGAGGCTGCGATCGTGCTACTGAAGCGCCTCGGCTTTCGCTACGTCATCCTCCATCGCGACCTTTATCTGCGCGATCGCGCCGCCGAGATGGAGAGACAACTGAACGCTCTCACAGCGTTGAAACGCGTTCATCGCACGGAGAACGAGACCGTTTACGAGCTGAGCTGAAGCGGGTCAGCTCACTTGGCGCGGCCTGCGGCCACGACGCCGGCGCCGCTGCTGCCCCGGGCCTCGCTCGCTCACGTTCTCTTTGGGCGCGTCGCTCTCGTCTTCATCCACAACCTCGACCTTCGACGTCTCGTCGAGACGCTTTTTCACGAGAGCTGCGACGATGAGCTTGCCTTTGGGGTGCTCCCAAAGCGCGTCCACGAGAGGCGTCAGCTCGCCTGTGTTCTCGAGCGCGACCTCTTCGAGCCGGCTGAGAAGCCGTTCCGTGCGCCGCTTCGTGATTTCTTCCGCGGTGGGCACCTCGCGCTCGATGAGCTCGAGCTCGTAGCGATTGGCCTGGCGGTTGAAGTTGACGAGATCGTTCGCCGAGACGAGCGAGACGACATTGCCGCTGCGCCCGATCCGGCCCGTCCGGCCTGCGCGATGGATATAGTCCTCGGGCGAGTCCGGAGTCGAGTAGATGAAGACATGGGAGAGATCGTCGATGTCGATCCCACGGGCGGCGACGTCGGTCGCGACGAGATGACGGATCGTGCCCGCGCGGAACCGAGACATGACTTGCTCGCGCTTTTTCTGCGTGAGATCGCTCGAGATCATAGCGACGGGCAGCCCTTGGCGCGCGAGAAACGTAGAGACCGAGCGCACTTCGTTGCGTGTGTTGCAGAAGATCATGGATGCGGTCGGCTGGTCGAGCTCGATCACTTTGTAGAGCACATCTTCTTTTTGCGCCGCGGGCGCCATGATGTATGTGTGCCGAACTTCCTTTACATAGGCGAAGTCTTCGGAGAGCGAGATCCAGCTCGGCTCGTTCAAATAGTTGTGGATGATACCTCGGATGCCGAGCGGGATCGTTGCCGAGAATAGACAGGTCTGGCGTTCGCCCGGGACGAAGTGCATGATATCGCTCATTTCCTGCGCGAAACCCATGTCCAGCATCTTGTCGGCTTCGTCGAGCACGAGGAAGCGCACGCCGCCGAGCTTCAGCTCGCCGCGTCTCAAAAGGTCGAGCACGCGCCCGGGAGTACCGACGATGACTTGGGCGCCGGCGCGGATACCGTCGATTTGTTTTTCGATGGACTCGCCACCATATATGGCTTCGGCCTTGACGCCTTTGTCGTGGCCGATGCGGCCGAGCTCTTCACAGACTTGAGCCGTGAGCTCGCGAGTCGGCGTCAATACCATAGCTTGTACGAAGGCTCCCTCCGCGTCGATTTTCTCGACGATGGGGATGCCGAAGGCGGCGGTCTTACCCGTACCCGTACGGGACTGAACGACGAGGTCTTTGCCGGCAAGCGCGAGAGGGATCGCCTCTAGCTGCACGTCCGTGGGATGCTCGTAGTGCATCGCCCCAATAGAGCGGAGGGTGGTTTCGTCCAAGCCAAAGGCCCGGAAAGTTTTTGTGTCTATTTCGGTTGTGGTCATGGAGTTCGATGGGTGTCGGTGTCTGAATGGAAATCTATCTTGAGGTTTGGTGAAGCACAGACCGAGTGTAAGGGACTGATCCTAAAGATTATAACCCAAAGCAGCAGCTCACGCTTGCCGCGGGGCACGGCCTTGCGCTTGCCGCGGGGTGAACGCGAGATATAGCAGGCCCGAAACGAGGAGGGAAGGGAGTGTTGCGCCCAACGGGAGCCCGGAGGCCTCGACGAGCTTGTAGGTGGCGAAGCCAGCCGCCCAGGAGAGAAGCGCCAGGCGGTTGAAACCCGAGGCGTAGCGATACGGACCGGCGGCGTCGTAGAGCCCGTCGACGTCGATCCGGCGTTTCCTGACTAGGAAATAGTCCGTGAGGACAATGCCGAAGAGCGGGGTGAACATCGCGCCGATGAGGTAGAGGAAGCTCTCGTAGCGGTCCATCGGAAAGACGAGGGCGACGAGGATCGAGACGATGCCCGTTATCCACATGAATCCCCGGGCGCTGATTTTCTCGGAGACATTGAGCATCGAGCAGGTCGCGGAATAGAGATCGGGAAAATCGGATGTGATCGTCGAGAACACCACCATCAGAAGCGCCGGGATGGCTAGCCCGGCGGCTCCCATGAGCTCGAGCATTTGGATGTGGGGCTCGGCGGTGCCCGTGACGAGGGTCGCCATCAGGCCGAGAACGAACATCCATGACGATACGAGGAAATAGCCGATCCACGTGGTCCAGAACGAGGTTTTTGTCGTCCCGCGGGAAAAGCGCGAGTAATCCGCGACGAGCGGCATCCATGAAATGGGCATGGCGATGACGAGGTCGAGGCCAATCATGAAAGGCATGAAAGCCATCTCGCTGCCGTCCGTCTGGGCCGGCGCGCTCGCCATAAAGGCCACGAAGGACTGATAGGTTTCCCAGCTCAACATAATAATGACGGCGAGAAGACCGAAGACCGTACCCGCCTGCAGGATCTTCCAGACGCGGTGGCCCGTGAAGAGCGCCCAGGCCAGCGTGCCGGAGCCGATGACGACAATCCAGAGCCGATGCGACGCCCAGATGCCTCCCATGGGCTCGCCCAGCATCGCCCCCGCGCGGCCGCCGATAATGAGCATGATGGACGCCCAGCAAACGAGCTGGATGACGTTGAGGATGGCGGCGAAGCTCGAGCCGCGGATACCGAAAGACGGGCGCACCGACACCATTGACGGGATGCCGTGATCGGAGCCGACAACGCCGCCGAGCGCCATGAGCGTGTTGCCGATCGCGTGCCCGAGCAAGATGGCCCAGAGCGCGCGCCAAAACCCCATGGGCGCCAGAAAGCCTCCGGCCCAAATCTCCGCGAGGGAGATGCCAACCCCGGCCCAGAGTAGAAAAAGGTCCGCGGATCCGAGGTTCCGCTTCGATGCTTCGACCGGCCGTATGTCCATCGATGACTCAGCTTATCGCATGAGCCTTCGTCGTCGATATCAAATGCTGGTTGACGCGGATCCCGAGCGATTCTTCGTGCCACCCTATCAAGGCCCTTTCGGGTGGATTGGCGTGCGGCTCGATGTCGATGACGATGACGATGTCGACTGGAGCGAGTTGGCGGAGCTCGTCGAAGACAGCTACCGTCTGGCGGCGTCGATAAAAGCTTCTCGCGATGCTCGACGGCTGAGGAAATACGAGGTCAATGTTGGATCGACGAGCTCTTCTGAAAAACGGCGGCATGGCGATGCTCGGCATGGGCCTTTCGGCGTGCGCGTCCAAGCGGTCGCCTGCGGTTGCCCCGCGGCGTCGGCGCGTCCATCTCGTTCCCGCCCAGGTTTCGTGGGGTCGCATCATCCGCACGACAGCTCTATGGTGCGCGGATCGTGATCCGTAAATTTGACACCGTGCGGGATCTCATGTCGCTGACCGAGCCCATCGTCGTTAATTGTACCGGCCTCGGCGCCAAGGAGCTCTTTGACGACGGTGAGCTCGTGCCGCTCAAAGGGCAGCTCACGTGCATCACTCGCGGAGCGGGTCGCTCTGAGGCGACTCCCCGAGGGCGCGGTGGCCGAGCTACTGTCAGCGTTGGGTAAGCGCGAGCCTCCGGGCGCGCTCGTACGCGTGATTTTCCACGAGACGGAGGGGAATCCCTTCTTCGTTGGCGAGGTCTTTCAGCATCTGTCGTTTGAGCTCTTCGGTCCAGTTGAGGACGACGTGGATTTGCGTGGCTCCGCCCGTTTGTGACGCGACAGGCGCAAGCATCAGGAACCGCTGGCCGTCGGCGCTGACATCCTGCGGTAGAACAACTCGCCTCCCTCCGGGTTCCAAACCGGCTCATGGCCTCCATTGGTTGAAATCTGCCACTTCCCGCCGGGGCCGGGATAGGGTTGCACGTAAACCTCCCTCTGGCCCGATTCGTTCGAGGAGTAGGCCATCCATTCACCGTCCGGCGAAAACATAGGTGCCGTTTCTTCGAAGCGAGTTGAAAGGAAGAGGTGCGCCTCCTGATCCGCCAGGTTCTGTACCCAGATGTCGCGCCCGGTCTCCGGCTTGGCTTGAGTAAATGCAAGCAGTTGCCCGTCCGGGGAAAATGACGCCGGGCTAGAGCGATAGTCGTTCGTCGTCAGCCGCTCCAAACCACCGCTGCCGTCGGCCATTTGCCAGAAGATGTTCTCCTGTCGGAGTGTGACAAACGCGATCCGCTGCGCGTCGGGCGACCAGACAGGAGTCGTGCTTGGGGTCTCTAGCGTCAGTCCGGTGAGGGCGTTCCGGGAAATGTCATAAACCCAAACACCGTGCCGACCTTGTGTCATCCCGACGGCTATCCGGTGACCGTCGGGAGAGGCCAAAAAGCTAAAGAGTCTTTTGCGCTCGCATCGGAGGATGCGAGGAGCTCCAACGTCCCGCCATCTGCCGAGACCCGACGGAGGCTCAATCCAGCCATCGAGGCAAAGACGATTCTGTCATCGATTCCCCAGCTTGCCCCTTGAGGACGCTCAGCCGTTGTAGAGATGCTCAGGGCCTCGCCGCCGGTGACCGAAACCTTCTGCATTTCTACCCGCGCACGCCATCCGCCAGACATCGTGCCTCCCCGAGCCGACGCGAAACGATCCATTGACCATCTGGCGACCAAACCGATCCCGATTGGAGTCGGTATCCACGGTGAGTTGTCGAGGTTTGCACCCTTCGGTCTCGCCTATCCAGACGTCGCGGTCGCCGGGGCCTCCGCGAGACAAAGGCGTTCCTGTGCCAGTCCAACTTGGTCCAGACCAAGTAGATCGCAACACCCATCGGCCGGAACGTAATAAACAGGAGAAGGTTCGGACACACTCTCGCCCGAGCGACGGTATTGGTCCATCACTCCCTCGCCGAAGTCACGTTCTGCCTGAAGCTGATTATGCGTGGTGCACCTGAGAGAAATATTGTCCGCGCTTCGATCTCCTCCGCGGCCATGGGGATCGTGGTGGTGGTACTCGAGGTCTCTTCGCGCGGTGCAGCGTCGTCCGTCCTTGCCGACATAGGTACATTGACCCCCGTCGCGCTCGTATACAAAACGCTTTACTGGCGCGGAAATGTAGCGAGAGCCTGGCGACGTGTCCGCCTCATCGAGGCTCTTCCTGGGCTTTTTCGCCTTGCCAAAACGTTTGGCTTCGAGCCTCTCGAGCTTCAAGGTCACCGCCGCTTCGATGACCGAAGCCAGGTCGGCGCCAGGCATGAGGTCACTGAGTCGCTCGAGCTTCTCGTGGAGCTCGGCACTCGCGGTAAAGTGGACCCCGTAGCGAGACGGGGAGAGCGGCTCCACCACCGCGGCTTTACACGTTGCGACCGCGTCCAGGGTCGCATTCGGCATAGCCACTTCGTCTGGCGGCAGTTGGGTTGGAGTCGCGGTCTTTTGCGGCTCACGACGTGTAGGGAGCTTCCGCATCGTCGCAGCGACGTCCGGCTTTGGCGCAACCTTGGCAACCAACTCCAAGATTTTCTTTTTGGTTTTGTGCTCCGCCTGGGTCAAGAGCTCGTCACGATTGGACTCCGTGAGAACCGGCGCGAGCTTTGCGATAGCGCTCAAGTGAAGTCGCCCGTCCTCGAGCATCGACAGTAGCACCGGGTGTTTCCGTGCGGCGCGTGCGACCGCGATACGCAAAAACGCCTCATGCTCTGAGAGGTGGAGCCGCTCGGTGCAGTAACTGAACATCGACACCGAAGCTTCAATTGCATAAAGCCGCCGCCTGTCTACTTCGCCAATGTGTGCGATGAGATCGACTTCGACGCGCCGTGACTCTTTCAAGATCTCCGACAGTCGTCGAAGCAGATCGTCATCTGAAACCGAATCGAGCTTGAACTTTTCTGCCATGCCTCTTTATAACACGGGTTTTTTCGACGTCGTGTAATAGCTTCTATTCAACGACCGAGAGCCAAGACGACGTTCGAAGTTCTTTTTCGGAGACGACGTCCTTGCAGAGGCTGCAAGCACTCTACAGGCGCATCGTCGCTCCCACGTGCAAGCGTGTGCAAATCGCTGGAAAGAAGCTGTCAAGGGAAAAATGAAATTTCTTGCACGTCATCTTCGACGTCGCCTTAACTGGGATCCATCTGAAGTTGCGGAGAACGTGTTCTTGTCAGCTAGGACCCATTCGATTGCAACTCGGCGTTTGAGCTATTGGAAGCAAATAATGAGGGGCAGCTCCGGCGGTCAAAATTTGCTGCTCACCGGTGTCGAGGGACTCTACGACAATATCTAGGGCAGGCCAGGTGTTATAGAGCACCGCTTTACCACCCGGCAGGATCTCAGGAGAAAAAAGGGTTCCGTGCTCTTTCCGTGCCTTGGAGAGCCGTGGCCTGGAGCTGGTCCATGGGGCGCAGATAGAGCAGAGAGGCGCCTCCACGGCTCGGACGAGCGGCGTAGATGAAGTTACGGCCATCGGGTGAGATCGCCATCCGCTCCCTTTCCCTCTGTTGGTGGCCTTCCTGTAGAGGAAGGGCCAGTCGTGTGACGACAGGCGGGCTGGGACGTGCCAGCCACCAGACCGCCAAGCCGGTGACGAGTATCGCCATTACCCACGCGATCCGCTCTCGGGCTCGACTCGACGGGGGGGCGGCGCACCGTTCCCGCCGACGCGACGGCGGGCTCGTCGAGGATTTATGTCCCAATCGACTGACGACGGTTCTTGCGATCCTTCCTGAGGCATCGGCCCAAGAGGTTCAAGACCCGTGGGTCGAGCCCCGCCGGAAGCGCGTTCCAATCCGGGCACGAGCTCGAGCGCGAGATATTGCGTGCCTTCGAACTGTTCGAGACCGTAGATCGCAGCAATGTTCGGGTGGTTCAGTGACGCCAGCACCTTCGCCTCGCGCTGGAAGCGTCTCAACCTTTCCGTGTCCTGGGCGAATTCATCGGGAAGTACTTTGATTGCCACGTCCCGGCTGAGCTTTCCATCCCTCGCCCGATAGACCTATCCATGTCGTCCACGGTTTGTCAGGAACGCGTGGCGGCCATAGCCTCGCTTCGTATCTTCAAAAAACTTCACGTGAGGGTTGTGTGTCAAGTTCACCGGGCTCCATCGGCGATGGTGCGAGCCTCGTCCACAACACGATGGACGTTTGTGTCGGCTCGCCGGAAGCGACCCCGAGTGTGAACGGGCTTTCGCGAAACCGCGGTCTCGACATGATCGCGGCTGAGACGGCTTTCAAGAAGGCTCGCCGACGCATGGCAAATAGTATATATGCTGCCCGTGGATGACTAGATAACTTGTATACTGGCGCCCATCTGGGAGGGAGAAGCGATGAACTCGAAGCATTTCGTTGTGGTTACTGGGCTAGTTGCCGGGCTGGTTGTCGGGCTCGTCACGATGCATGGCTCGCTGAACGCGTCGTCCACGGAAGCTCCGCCGGACGGGGAGCTGTACAACGTGGTGAAGCAAAAGCTAGCGGACGGCAAGCCCGTCGTCGGGGGCACGGTGTACACGTCGGATCCGAACATCTATTGCGCGATGGCGGATGCCGGGTTCGACTTTCTGTGGATCGAGATGCAGCACAGCCCGCTCAGCTTTTCCGAGGTCGCGAGGATGATTTGGGCGTGCAAGGACGCGCCGGCGATCCCGTTCATACGCGTGCCCGATGCGACAGAGGGTGACATTCAAAAAGCGGTCGATATCGGCGCTCTCGGGATCATCGTCCCGATGGTCGATACGGTAGAGGAAGCCGAAGCGGCCGTACGTTACGCGAAATATCCGCCCATCGGCCGCAGAAGTCAGGGCGGCGGCCAGTACCGCGCGCTCTGGGGGAAAGATTATCGCCCGACGGCCAACGACAACATCATGATCGTCGTCATGATCGAGACACCTGACGGGATCGCGATCGCGGATCAGATCGCGGCGGTTCCCGGTATCGACGTCGTCTTTGCCGCGAGCGGCGACATTGGCAGCTTTACAGGTTACAAGCAGGACGACCCGCGTTACGAAAAGCTCATCGCGAAGATCCACGACGACGTGCTGAAGGCGGGAAAACGACTCGGTGGCCCGTTCGGGTGGCACGATCGCGAGGGATTCCAGTTCTTTCAAGCTTCGAGCGAGGCCGGCCTCATCAGGGCGGGCGCCAAGAGTCTGCTCGAGACGATGAAAGGCGAGTACGAGTACTGATTGTTGATGCGATATACTCTCGCTCGAGAGGACTAGCAGGTGGCGAGGACTTCTAAAGTTGGGCGCAACGATCCCTGCCCTTGCGGGAGTGGCAAGAAGTACAAGAATTGCTGCGAAGGGAAACGGGGAAAGTTGACGCCTCTCCAATGGGGCGGGCTCGGCTTGCTGGCGGTTGTCGCGGGAATCCTCGTCTACGTGATGCTCAACGCGGCGACGGGAAGTGCGGGCGGTCTAAGGGGAGCGCGCCGTTGTCCCGCGGGCCAGGTCTGGTCCTCCCAGCACGGGCATTGCCACTGAACTAGAAACTAGACAGAGAGCTCGTCAGGCGCGTCTGCGAATACGTACCGCGCTCTCGAGCTGAAAGCTCGTCTGGGGCCTCATCGAAGAAAGCCAGTCGTGCAGGCGGTCGATGCCGTCGGTAACGCGGGAGCAATAGCGACGCAAGAACGCTTCGTCGAGCGCTGCTTCTTTCGGTAACGCATCGGCGGCGCGCATGGCTTCCGCGCCATCGAAGTCCACATAGGCGAGCCGCAAGGTGAGCTCGTCCTTGCTACGACCGAACGCGGAGCCCGGCACGGTGGCGACCCCCGTCTTGTCCAGCAGATGCGTGCAAAGCTCTTCGCTCGAGCTTACGCCGCTCTCCCTGAGCTCGTACTCGAAGGCGCCAAAATCGGGGAAGAGGTAGAAGCCGCCATCTGGAGTTCCGAGCCGCAAGCCCGCGTCACGGAGCTTGGCCGCGCAGTGCTGGCCGAGAGCGCTCAAGATGCGTCGCGACGTGCTCAAATAGGATTCGATCTCGGGCCCACCCACGAAAGCCTTGATGGCCGCGAATTGAATCGGAGCACTCGTCGCCGTGAAGGTCTCACTCGCGACCGCCGCCATGGCATCGAGAAGCCAATGGAGGTTGTCGGGGAAGGTAAACGTCCCGAGTCTCCACCCGCCCGCACCGCACCATTTGCTCAGCCCTGAGCTGATGATCGTGCCCTCGGGGTAGTACTCCGCGATGGACGTATGTTTTCCGGCGTGGTGGAGCTCGCCGTAGATCTCGTCCGACAGCAGGACGACGCGATAGCGCCGGGCAACCTCGGCGAGCTGGCGTAGTTTGTCCTTGCCGTAAGAATATCCCGTCGGGTTGTGCGGGTAGTTGAGAATGACCAGTCGCGGGCGGTCCGGATCGTCCGCGCAGAGCTCCTCGAGCTCCGCGGGCATCAGGCCCCAATTGTTGTCGGCTTGGGTGCGAAGCCATCGGACTGGGCGCCCGATGATGTGAGCCTGTGGCTCGTAGGACACCCACGACGGCGTGGGAATACAGAGGTCCCCGTAATAGACGAGCTGAATCAGAAACATCAGCTCTTTGGAGCCGGGACCGACGAGTACGTTGTCGCCCGTGCACTGAATGGAGTGCTTGCGCCCATGATATTGCGCCACCGCGTCGCGCAATTCGCGAAGCCCTTTGACCGGGAGGTAGTCCTTCTGGTGGGCGTTCTCCTTCAGCGCCTCGACGACGGAGCGCGGCACGGGGAACGGCGATTGCCCGAGGCCGAATTTGAAGATGTCACGGCCCTGTGCGATGAGCTCGGCGCTGAGCTCGTTGATGGCGAGGGTCGCGGACGGCGTGAGGCCGCGAACATTCAGGTTCAAGTTGACGGATGGGTAACTTGTTTTGCCTGGGTTGTTTGTCTCGGTCGTCATGGCTTGAGGCTCAGTGTTTGGGGACACTCGGGAGCTGTCACGACGCCTCTCGCGACGACTCGATGGTCATCTTTGGCCTCCCGAAAGAACAGGACGTAGAGAAACGCTATATGAGTCCTGCTTCAAGTATAGAAACGGGTCCTGCTTCTGTCAAAAACAGCGCCCATCGACAGGCGTACCGTCTAAAATTCTCAAGTGAAGTAGAATTCCGCGATGGAATGCCCAAAGTGCCTCGCCCCGCTCGCTCTCGCGGCGTTCTTGCCGGCCTGTGCGCCCGACGAGCGCCCGGTCTTGCGCATCGTCTCTGACGCGACCTTCGCACCGTTCCACTTCATCAGCGACGGGGGCACGCCGACAGGCTTTGATATCGAGCTCGTACGGCTCATCGCCGAGCGCGTGGGACTCGAGCCCACCGTCGAAGTTCTTCCTTATGGAGAGCTTTTCGAAGGGCTTTCCGCGAAGGCGCACGATGTGGTCGCGGCGACCACGGGGTGGACCGCGGAACGCGCGGCGGCCTACCTCTTCACCGAACCCTATTTCGTGACCTGTCAGGTCGCGCTCGTGCGCGTAGGCTCCGATGAGCCCGCCACGCTTGCGGAGCTCTCGGGACGGCGAGTCGGGGCTTCAGGGTCGGGGACAGCCGCACGTGCGATGCGGAGCATCGAAGGAGCCACGCCGGTTACCCTCGAGGAGGGCGCCGGGCTCGAGCCGCTCTTGACGGGTGCCGTTGATGCGATCATCGTCGACGAGTTCGATGCGGTCGAGGCGGCCCGGGAATCCGATGGACAGCTCCGCGTGTTGGCGCAGCCTGTCGCGAGCGAACGTTATGCTTTTGTTCTTGCTCGAGACAGGCATGCGCTGAAAGCGCAATTGGATCAAGCGCTCGCGACGCTCGAAGCAGAAGGTGAAGTTGCGGCGCTGCGTGCACGCTTCGGCGTCGAGAGGGACGCCGAGTGGCCCGTACAGATTGTACAGATAGGCTCCGGCATGGTCGTGACCGAAGGCGTCGCACAGAAAAGCGGGCCGTGCTCGGTCACCATCGACTGTCCGGTCGACGGGAACGTTCGCGAAGCGTTCTGCGGCGAGATCACGGCCGCGGACGGAAGTGTGTGGGAGGTCCCGGGTCCTATCACCGACGGCGCCGCACTCGTCGACGTCTACAACGAATGTACCGTAGGCGGCGACAATCCTGACTTCGAGTCGGAGCTCGCGACTATCGTCGTGGACGAAGACGGCTCCGAGGTGACCGCCTACCTGTTCGGCGACAACTATTTCGAGCTCTATGCGAACGGGCGCTTTATCGGCCGAGACGCCGTGGGCTTCACGCCATTCAATGCGCACGCGGCGCGCTATCGGGCCGCCTATCCGATCACCTATGCGGTTCTGCTCGTCGATTGGGAAGGCTATCTCGGGGTGGGGCTCGAGGATACGCGCAATCGCTTCCATATCGGTGACGGCGGATTCATCGCAAGCTTCAGCGACGGCGCCAGGACCGGCACCGAATGGAAGTGCAAAGTGTTCTATATCTCGCCCCTCGACGATGCGAGCTGCATCGAGGTGGACGCCGCCGGAAACCCCGACTCTTCCGGTTGTCCGAGCAGCGACGACACCGTGGCCTGCATCAGTTCGGACCCGACGAGCACGTGTCGCGGCGCGCATTTCGAGCTCCCCAGCCTTTGGATGAGCCCAGATTTCGACGACTCGGCCTGGCTTCAAGCGAAGACTTACACCGCCGACGAGGTCACCGGCTCCCCGGGTTTCCGCAATTACGAACACACTTTGTTCAAAGACGCCGCGTTCATTTGGACACAGAACCTGAGGTTGGATAATCTGGTCGCGTGCCGCGTGACGGTGGCCGCACCTCCCTGAGAACACGACGACCGCCGGCCTCCGTGTGCGGTAAGATTCGGCCATGGGTCGAGCATGGGGGGTGCCGCCTGGAGCACCGCTGCGGATATTCCTCGTCGCTTGGATCGCCGGCGCCTTCTTTGCCCGTGCTCCCATCGGTGAACGAGACAATCGTGGAAGGCGCGGCCGTCTGCGCCTTTTTTCGAACGCGTGATGCGAGCTTCCTGCGAGACCGATTTCGCGTATTACGCACCGCACAGTGCTGTGGGACGGCTCCGCACGGGCGTCATCCGTACGGGAGACATCTGTTTCCGTGGAGCTCGCGGGCGAGCTCGACCTTCAGGGGTTTCTCGCCTTGAACGACGCGATTCGTCCCGGCTACCAGAAGATTCGGGGCCGGGTGAAAATCAAGTCTGACGCGGACCCCGAGACGCTCGAGAAGCTCCGACAAGCCGTCAACGCGCACTGCCCGGTTCTCGACATCATCTCGAACCCGGTACCCCTGTGGAGCTCGAGCTCGTCCACGAAACGGCCGAGGATGCCGAGCGCGTGCCATCGGCCGGATAATATCGGGCTTCTGTCCCGCCGGCACTCCATGCGCTTCCAATCCTTCGCATAAGCCGATACCATCCCGCCGCAAGCACAAGGAGGCTTTCGAATGCGAAGAATTACCCTGACCCTCGTTCTGTTGGTATCGCTGGTCACGCCGGCCGCGGCCGAGGACCACAAAATCATCGCCCCGCCCGGATCGAGAACCGACCTGCCCTTCAGCCCCGCCGTGATGGCGGGCGACTTTCTCTACTTGTCGGGCTCGCTCTCCGCGGAATCGACGGATATCAAGGAGCAGGTCAAGCAGACGCTCGAGAATCTCAAGGCCACGTTGAAAGCCGCGGACATGGATCTTTCACACGTTGTGAGCTCAACCGTTTATTTGTCCGATGCCCGGTACTTCAGCGCCATGAACGAGGTCTACCGGAGCTACCTCCCCGATGCGCCGCCGGTGCGGGCCACGGTCCAGGCCGACATTGCCATCCCCGCGGCACTCGTCGAGATCGCCATGATCGCCGTCAAGCCCGGCGTCGAACGTAAAGTCGTGATGCCCGCGGGGGTAACGGAGTGGACCGCGCCCTACAGTCCGGGGATTATGGCGGGCGACACGTTGTTTACCGCGGGTATGGTGGGACGCAAGCGCGGCGCACCCGCTTCGGAGCAGCCGATGGATGTCGCGGGGCAGACGAGACAGGCTCTGGCAAACGTCGAGGCCGTGCTGACCGCGGCGGGCATGAGCAAGACCGACGTGACGTCCTGCAATGTCTATCTCCCGGACGCCCGCCATTTCCAGGACATGAACGGCGCTTACCGCGCTTTTTTCTCCGAAGCGCCGCCCGCGCGCGCCACCGTTCGCGCTGGCCTTATGGGCACAGGCCTCCATGTCGAGATCATGTGTGTCGCCGTCAAGGGCGGAGACCGCCGCATCGTTGGGCCGAGCCGCCCCAATGCCACTCTTTCGCGGGGCATTCGCGTGGGCGACCGCCTGTTTCTCTCCGGCATTACCGGGCGCGGTCCCGACGGCTACGCGCCCGGCGATGTCAAAGCGCAGACCCGTCAGGCCCTCGAGACCATCAAGGGGCTTCTCGCGGAAGAGGGGATGGACTTTACCAACGTGGTTCAGGGCCTCGTGTGGGTCACCGATATCCGGGACTTCCAGTCGATGAACGAGATTTACCGCGAGTTTCTACCCTCGCCTGCGCCCGCCCGCGCGACGGTGGGCTCGCCTCTCATGTCATCGAGCGCTCTCGTGGAAATCATGATGATCGCGGTCGAGCACTAGCGCCAGCCGACAAGTCAAACCGCGCCGTGGTGCGGGCTCGTGCATCCATCGGAAAAGTAGGTATCGCACCGCGGGCCAACACGGAGACTGCGGAAGACATCTGGATGCTAGGTAAGGATGGCGAGCCTCAGCCGTTTGTCGTTACGCGTTTTCGTGAATGGGCCCCGCGTTTTTCTCCCGACGGGCGTTTCCTGGCTTACGTTTCCAACGAGTCGGGCCGGCACGAGGTGTCCTGGTGTGCGCGGCATCGCTGCCGCGGTGAAGCGTTTCGTGTGGAGGCGAGATGGCGGGCAGTGCACATTCGTTGCGGATGATGGCAGACGATGTCCCGAGCGCAACCGGCTCGAGTACCATCACGACGATCCGTACGGAAAGGGTGGCGATCGTAGTGCGAGCAATGTTCGGCTCCTATGCAAATGCCACAACCTGTACATGGGCGAGCTGGACTTCGGCAAAGAGAAAATGGACGCGTACCGTCGTTCAGCCGACCGGGTCGGTGAACCGGTGCCGTCGTTTGAGCTCTGTCCGGGGAGAGTTGAACCTCGCCCACTTGTTGCGATGTAGCTCCCGGCCAAAATCGCCGCAAGAAAGCCATCTCGTTGGCGGAACAAAGCCACACCCGTGGTGTCTTATATAAGGAATAAGTTGTATCCGGCCGGGGTAGCTCAGATAGAACGAAGGAGGCACTATGCACCCTTTCAGGACCACCTGGCTTCTGGCAGGCTCGATCATCATCATTCTTATCGCCGTCTCATCGGCGTTCAGTCATAGGGGCCACAAAACGCCCGAGAAAGCCGCGGTTGCGGCGATCGAAACCGAAGGCGCGTCGCCGGCCGGTGCTATCGCCCCGTTCGTGCAGAAGGGCATCGATTGGCTGGCCGCCGCGCGCAGCACGCGGACGGAGGCTGGGGCGCCGGCTCCCATGCCGCGCAGCGCATCCGCGACCCGCACGCGGTGAAAACCGACCCGGCCACGACGGCGTTTGCGGGGCTTTCACTTCTCCGCGCCGGTGCGCACCCGGAAGCCGTCAAGCGTGCGACGGACTACGTGGTCCGCGCGGTCGAAGCTGCTCCCGAGGCCGGTCCGCTCATCACCGACATTACCCGCACGCAGCCCCAGACGAAGCTCGGGCCTTTCATCGACACCGTCCTGACCGTTCAATTCCTTTCGCGCGTTGTCGAGAACCTGCCGGAGGGCAGCGATCGGATGAAACGGGTTCGCGGCGCGCTCGAAGGATGCGTGAGGAAGCTCCAAGCCGCGCAGCTCACGGACGGAAGCTGGGGTGCCAACAGAGGCTGGGCCCCCGTGCTCCAGTCTTCGCTGGCCACGTCGGCGCTCGAGATGGCGAGCGTTGCCGAGACCGACGTGAACCCGAAGTCCTTGAGCCGCGCGCGTGATTATCAGAAAAGCCTCTTCGATGTCGCCACGGGACGCGCTTCGGGCGAGGGGGCCGCGGGCGTCGAGCTCTATTCTCTCGCAAGCGCGAAACGCGCGAACGCAGCCGGCGCGCGCTACGCGGTGAGAGCGATCGAGGAGGCGATAGCGAAGGGAGACCTTCCCGCCGACGCCGAAGTGAGCGAAGCGAATTTGGACGCCGCCGGAGTACCCGCGGGTGTCGCAGGCGGTGTCGCCGAGTCGTTTTTTGCAGCCGACCTGCAAGGGGACAGGCTCGCGAACGACGACGCCCTCTTGCGTGGTTTCGGCTCGAACGGGGGCGAGGAATATCTCAGTTATATGCAGACGAGCGAGGCGCTCGTGATTGAAGGTGGAGACGCGTGGCTGCAGTGGAAAGAGAAGATGCACTTCAAGCTCGAGAAGATCCAGAGCCCGGATGGCAGCTGGACCGGACACCACTGCATCACGAGCCCGGTCTTCAGCACGTCGGCGGTGGTACAGACTCTCACCGCGGACCTCGACGAAGAGCTTCTTCGGAAGGCGGCTACGCTTCTGAGAGAAATGAACGAGCCATGAGAACGCGCTTGCTCGCGTTCGTGCCGCTTCTGCTCGCGGGGTGCGGTGTGGGGTCGTCTACCGAGCCGGCGGATCCGGAGGGCATGCTTGGCCGCGCGTGCGCCTACCTCACGAGTCAGCAGGCGGAGGACGGCGGGTGGCACAGTCAGACCTACGGCCTGGCCCGATCGGGCCAAGCCTGGACTCCGTTCGTCCTGCACGCGCTCCTCGAAGCTTCCGAGAGCCATCCGTCGGTGCCTCGACCGGACGTCGGGCGCGCACTCGACTTCATTCGTCGACATATTAACGAGGAGGGGGTTCTCGGCCTGGCGGATCCCGACGTGCCTGAATACCCCAACTACGCGACGGCTTTCGCGCTTCGTTCTGTGGTTCGCGTCGGACGTGAAGAGGACCAACCGCTTGTCGAGCGGATGCGCAGCTTTCTGGCGGCGGAACAGTTTCAGGCAGAAAACGGCTACGATGAGACGTCGCTGGCATATGGGAGTTGGGGATTCGGTGGCCCTCGCCCCGAGGGCTCGCCCGGCCACCTGGGTCTCTCCACACCCGGCACGTTCTCCAGGCGCTCCGGGAGGCGGGGCTTTCCGATCCCAACGTGTACGAACGGGCGCAGGCGTTCTTGCGGCTCGTCCAGCGACACCCCGCCGATACGCGACCTCAACCTCCGGTCACCGAAGTCGCCAACGAGAACGTCCCGTACGATGGCGGGTTCTATTTCTCGCCCGTCGTTCTCGAGGCCAACAAGGGCGCGCTCGTCGAAAGCGAGGACGGCTCGTACTTCGAGAGTTACACCAGCGCTACTTGCGACGGTGTGCTCTCGCTCCTGGAAGCAGGGGTAGCGAAAGAAGACGAGCGCGTGCTCGCGGCGCGTGAGTGGCTTCAGAGCCATCCGCGTCTCGACTACCCTGAAGGGATCCCGGAAGATGACCCCGAGGCCTTCGGTGACGCGATCTTCTTCTATCACCTTGCCGCTCGCGCCGAGGTATACGAAGCGCTCGATTGGCCCGGAGACTGGCGCGACGCCATGTCCACGGAGCTTGCGCCTAGACAGCTCCTGGACGGGAGCTTCGTCAACACGCGAAACCACCTCATGAAGGAGGATGACCCGCTGTTGGCGACCGCACTTGCGGTCATCGCGCTGACCCGCGCCGCGAGGTGAAGAAGTCTTTGGTCGTGCCGATTCGCGATCGGATGCGGTACTGTTATGTCTATGGCGAACTGGGTTCGATATGCCATTGTACTGTCCGGCCTCGTCGCAGGCGTCACCTGCCGCGACTATCGCGCCATGTGGGAGGGGCGCTACGTGGAGGCGTTGGCGGAGCTTGGCGCAGCGAAAGGGGACCAAGAGCGCTTCTACGCCCTAACCGACGCCGCGACAGCGAGCTTTGAGTTAGGGAAGGCAGAGGAGGCACGTAGTTACGCGAACGAGCTGCTGAATCTGGCGCCGCGCTTCCCTCGCGACTGGAACTACGGCAACGCGATCCACGACGGGCACATGGTGCTCGGTAGGGTTGCTCTCAGCGAGGGCGCCGTCGAGACGGCGGAGAAGGAGCTGCTGCTCGCAGGTGGGACGCCCGGCTCCCCCCAGTTGGACAGCTTCGGACCGAACATGAGCCTCGCGAAGGATCTGCTGGAACAGAATCACAGGGACGCTGTCGTGGAGTACTTTGGTCTGTGTGCCAAGTTCTGGAAACAGGAGCGCGGGAAGCTCCGCCGATGGACGGAGCGCGCCGAGGCCGGTCGGGTTCCGGACTTTGGCGCGAACCTGCTCTACTGAGGTTGCTCTCGACCCCCCAGATTGACTGGGTCCTGATGTAGTGCGCGATCTCTCTCTCACTCGTAACGCAACGCGACGATCGGATCGACACGCATGGCGCGGCGTGCCGGCACGAAGCTCCCAAGTATCGCCACCACCAGCAGCAATACGATCGGTACGACTAGACTAGATGCTTTCTGCCAGCACGGGCCGTTGATCCAGGTAATCTGTGGCAGCTTCGTACGCCATCGCAAACTCGAGCACTTCGCGGTCATGCCCCATTCGCCCCATGAACTGCATGCCCATGGGTCGACCCCGTCCGTCGAACCCGGCCGGCAGATTGACGACGGGCAACCCCGCTAGCGTTCCGCCAATGACCACCTCCATCCATCGATGATACGTGTCCATGGCCCGACCGTTGATCGACTTCGGCCAGTGGAGATCGGCCGAGAACGGAAACACCTGAGCCGTCGGTAATGCCAGAACGTCATAGCGCTCGAACAGCTCGTGCAAAGCCCTGTACCAGTCAGCCCGTGCAATAGCCGCCTCTGCGACCCGCGATGCCGACATGTCGAAGCCGCCCTCGATCTCCCAGATGAGCTCCGGCTTGAGTAGCTTCCTCGTCTCCGGATCGTCGTAAAGCGCTTTGGAACTGCTCAGTGCCCAGTGGCGAAGCGTAAGCCACGTTTGCCAGAGCCGCGCCATGTCATAGGCGGGCATACAGTCTTCAACAATCACGCCGTGGGTCGAAATGCCCTCGAGGCTGCGCTCGCACAGATCCAGCAAACCCGGTTCGGTCGCCAGGTAACCCTCGTAGTCACCCATCCACCCGACGCGCAAGCCGGCGAAGTCGGCTTGTCGGAACGCGTCATACGCGGGAATCTCATCTCTCAGACTCAAAGGCGCGCGGGAATCGTAGCCAGCCATGGTTCCAAGAAGGCGAATGGTGTCTTCGACATTCCGTCCCAACGGCCCGTCGGTGGCCAGTTGCTGGTAGTAGAGGTCATTGCTCGGCAAGCCGGGAACGCGTCCCTGGCTCGGGCGAAAACCGATGAGGTTATTGAAGGCTGCGGGGTTTCGCAGCGAGCCCATCATGTCGCTGCCGTCAGCGGTCGGCAACATGTGCGACGCCATGCCGGAGGCCGCGCCGCCGCTGCTGCCCCCAGCCGTCAAGGCCGGGTCGTAAGCGCACTTCGTCGTACCGTGGACATCGTTGTAGCTCTGCGAGCCCAGCCCGAATTCCGGTGTATTGGTTTTGCCGATGAAAATGGCTCCCTGCGCACGCATGCGGGCGATGTGAAGATCGTCCTCCTCGGCAATCGTCCCCGCGAAGATTCTCGAGCCGGAGCTCGTCTCCAAACCCTTCGCGTTGGCTAGGTCTTTGACGGCATGCGGCATACCGTGCATCCATCCCCAATATTCATCTTCGTCCAGCGCCCGATCGGCGCGCTCTGCTTGCCTAACCAGCTCATCGTCATCGACCATGCTGACGATGGCGTTGTAGACCGGGTTGTAGCGGTGAATTCTTGCCAGGTACGCCCGCATCACTTCAACGCAACGGACCTGCCGCTTCCGAATGGCCGCCGACAACTGTGATGCGCTCAAGCTGGTAATGTCAGCAGGCAAGTCCTGCGCAAACGCGGTACCGGTGCGCAGGAAGGGCAGCGCCAGCGCTGCTCCGAGACTCGAAGTGCTTTCTAGAAACTGGCGCCGGTTCAAGCTTGTTTTTGATGTGCTCACGTCAATGCCCCTTTAGAGAACGTCCTCTCTCAGACCGTTTGTCATGACGTTTATACAGCTCTACCTGTCGGTTTGCCACAAGAGGGGGGCGCGGTTCTATTCGTGCCTGAGAGCGAGCATCGGGTCGAGGCGCGTGGCGCGCCGGGCGGGCCAGTAGACGGCTCCGAGGGCGACCGTGGCGAGAACGATCGTCGCGAGAAGCAACGTCGTCGCATCGGTCGGCTCGACCCCGTAGAGCGAGCTCGCAAGAAAGCGGGTCAGCAGGACCGCGCCCACCAGCCCGCCGGCGAGTCCGAGCCAGACCTTCTTCATGGCTTGGCTGACGATGAGCGACACGACGTTCGCTCGCGAGGCGCCGAGCGCCATGCGAAGGCCCATCTCCCGCGATCGGAGACCCACCGCGAAGGCGATGACACCGTAGATCCCGATCGAGGCCAGTGCGAGGGCGGCGTCGGCGAACGCTCCCAGGATGATGAGGCTGAAGCGATTCGCTGCCATCGACCCCGCGACCTGGGCGTCGAGCGTGTCGACCGCGTGGATGGGAAGCTCCGCGTCGGCGAGCTTGAGCTCGTTGCGCACGCGCGGCAACAAAGCCAGCAGGGAATGCTGCGCCTGGCCGGTGCGCAGAATAAATGTTCTCCAGCTCATCCAGCGCCAAGTGCGTTGGAGCGAAGGCGCGTACATCGCACCTCGCGCCGGCTCGTCGAGCCCGTAATGTTTCGTATCGGCGGCGACGCCCACGACTTCGTGCCACGGACCATCCTCTGCGAACGCAATACGCCGTCCCAGCGGATTCTCGTCCGACCAGATGCGCCGCGCCATGGTCTCGTTGATCACGAGAACCGGCGTGGACTCCGCGCGGTCGCGCTCGTCGAACGCCCTTCCTTTCAGAAGCGCAATGCCTGTGGCGCGAAAGTAGTCCGGCGATATCGCGCGATAAGGCATGAGGGTGCGCTCACCTGGCGCGGGTGCGGCTCGTCCTTCGACGAGAAAGCTGCCTGTTGATTCGTTCGTGTTCAGCGGGAGGCTCGTTGTCGCCCCCACGGTTCGAACCCCGGGGATGGCGCCAAGCTTCTCTTCTAGCTCGCCGTAGAACTGCTCCTGCTGCTGGATGTCTGGGTATCGCGATGGTGGAAGGTAAAACGACACGGCGAGCGCACCCCTGGGATTGAACCCTGGGTCGACTTGGAGAAGACGCCAGAAACTGTTGAGCAAGAGCCCGGCTCCTGCGAGAAGAACGAGCGACAGTGCCACCTCGGCGATGACGAGACCACTCCGGACACGCTCTCATAGAACGTGAGGCTCATGCCCAAAGCTCCACCCACGAGCGCCAGGAGAGTGCTTTCGACGAGAAACTGCTTCAGAAGCTGGTGCCTTCCCGCGCCCATGGCGACCCGGATGGCGGTCTCCCGCTCCCGCGAGCTCGCGCGCGCGAGGAGAAGATTCGCGACGTTGACGTAGGCAATGAGAAGCACGAGGGCGACCGCACCGAGAAGCACCAGGAGGCGCGTTCGCTCTTGGCGTACGAGATCTTCGTGGAGTGAGACGACGTTGACACTCCACCCCGTCATCCATTCCGGATGGTCCTCACTCAGGCGCGCCGCGATCGTCGTCATGTCGGCGCGCGCCTCGTCGAGGCTCACGCCCGGGCGCCGCCGGCCAACGACACGCAGCATGTGCGCCTTCCGGTTATGCCGGTCGTCGCTGTCGAAACGGCGGGGGAACCCACAGGTCGGCATCAGACATCACCAGCCGAGACGTGGGCGGAAGCACGCCTACGATCGTGACCGCATCCCCGTCGATGCGAATCGTGCGTCCGATGGCACCGGGGTCAGCGCCGAAACGGGACGTCCAGAGATCATGGCTCAAGACCGTAACGTAAGGCGCGCCCGTTTCGTGATCCGACTCCACGAACAACCGTCCGTGAGCCGGCCGTGCAATAGCTCAGAAGAGAGGCCTTGTCAAGCAGCCCACGACTTTCCCGCGGATGAAAAGAAACTCACCCGCCGTCGGCTACGCGCGTTTGTTAGGCTCCGATAATCTCATTGAGCCCCTCTACAACGTGAGCCAGTTCCTCGGGACTCGCTCGGGCAATTCGCCTGCCGACTCTTTCGAGCGCCAACGTCCGTATTTGACTGATCTTTATCCACGACTTCTTCGGGAGACCCTTGGCGTCACACTTCAGAGTGAGCGGGAAATGCGCGCGCTGAGGTACGCTCGTCAGGGCGACGGCAATGATGGTCCCTGATCGCTCGTTGAACACATCTTGACTAAGAACAAGAATCGGGCGACTGCCGGCTTGCTCTCGTCCCCGGGTTGGGTTTAGGTCCGCCCAACGAATGTCGCCCCTTAATATTCGGGCCATTCCGCCGAATCCGCTGACACGCCTTCTTCCGCGAGGCCCTTTTCGAAATCCCGATCGAGCTTGGCGCACTCTCGTGCTAGACGACTTCGCTCCAGGCGTTCAAGCTTTTCGAAGACAGCCTCTTCGATCGCCTGGCTGCGATTGGGGTAGAATTCTTCCGCAACGAGCCTGTCCAAACGTTCGAGCGTCGCTACATCCAAAGAAATCGCGATTTTCGCTCGAGGCATCCTCGTTCCCTTACGGTGATAGTATGACGATACTTCATACCGATAACGCCGTCAAGTGACATTTTGAGCCTAGCCGTGTAGAAGAACGGCGTGGCCGGCGCTGCTCTTGGCAGCGCCGCGACTCGATCAGTGCTCGGCTCGACATGAGGAAGGGAAGAGAGAGCGCCGGCAGTAAACGGGCGGTCATCTTGGATAGCTTTTGGAGAAATGATCGTGCTGAGCTCGCCTTTAGTTCGACGGACCGCCTTCGAGCTCGGCGGACCAGTTTTCCACGACGACGAGCACAGCTTCCTCAGCCGCGGCAATCATCACGAGACGGTCCCCATCGGGATGGACGTCGTAGGGTGGCGCGTCAAAAGTGCCGCTAACCGACGACAAGAACACGTCCGCTTCTTCAGCAGTAAAACGCGGCTCAGGCTTGTCCGCTTGGAACACTGACCCGGTGGTCACGGGAACTCGCATCAACCGGTTCTCCTCCACGTAGAACAGCGCCGCTTCGTCTTCTTCGATGGAGTGGATCGTCGCAATATTGGGATGATTCAACTTCGCGGCCGCCTCGGCTTCCGTTCGAAAGCGGCGCAGGCGCTCGGGATCGTGGCGCAGATCCTCGGGCAGGAACTTGATCGCTACCTCGCGCTTCATCTTGGTGTCTTCGGCGAGGTAGACCTCACCCAGGCCACCGCTTCCTAGCTTTCGAAGGATTTGTAGTGCGAGAGCGTGCGACCCATCATAGCGAGGAGAAGCTATTGCACCAGCGCAGGAATGTAAAGCGACCCTCCTGGTCGTCGACTACCGGACCGCACGCTCGGCAGGGAAGTACCAAACTCTCTTGATCAGGTTGCAACGCACTTCGTAGACGGCAAGCGAAGATTGCCCACCAACGATTTGCTCTCGAAGGGAAACAAAGACAGGACCGTCGACAGCCCCGACGATCGTAGAGCGGACCGAAGGACGTTGAGCGAGTAGCCGGCCATCTCTTTCGAAAGCTGCTCCGGGCCTTCTGTGGCCAGGCTTGACTTGGAGCAGCTTGGCAGGATCCACCGCGACGACGGTTGCCCAAAGAATGCCGCCGCCACCCTCCCAGGTTTCGTACATCCGTCCACCGGGTTCGGGCTCCAGGTAATAGCGCCGTTTCTCCGGCTCACCCCGGCGAAGAACGTCTCCGGCCACCACGCCCCGATGTCATCCGTGAGGGCCTTCCAGACCGCCTCCACGGATCCGGTGATGCGGACCTCCATGTGCGCATCGAGAACCGCGGCCGCGGTAGATGTCGTGCTCATACTCTCCCCTTTCTTTCTTCGATCGTTGCTTTCAGTCGCAGTAAGTGGCTAGCGCTCAGCCGCTCGAATGGCTTGATCCAGCGACGATGGATCGCTTGGATCGGAACGGGATTCAGGTGATTGACGCGCTCGCGACCGCGACGCTCAACGAAGACGAGATTCCCTTTCTCGAGCGCCTTGAGGTGCTTCATCACGGCGAAGCGAGAGAACGCGAAGCATTGGCAGAGCTCTCCTGTCGTCATGGAGCGCTGGCGAAGCAGATCGAGCATGCGTCGCCTCGAAGGGTCGTTCAGCGCTCGCCAGATCAGATCCTCGCCGTCTTTATCCGGTGCGGCGTCGTCTTCTGGAGCGATGGTCCGTCGAGTCATAATGTGACCATATGGTCACATAAAGGAAGGCTAGAGTCAAGGCACTGGCTGTAGAAAAGCGGTGTACTATGACGTTGGCGTGGCCGCCAGCGCGCGCCTCGAACCCACGTCACGATCTTCAAAGGAATCTGCAATGAGAACTTCGCCCCTACTCCGCCGAGTCCCCCTGAATCTAGTTGTCGTACTCACCGTCGTCCTGACGAGTGCGCCGAGCATCGTTCTCGCCCAGGGACGTACGCTCGAGATCGACGACCTACGTCTCGAGGTCGGCGTTTCGACCCCCGTCCTGTCTCCCGACGGCAGTCAGGCCATCGTGACAACGAGCACTCCGAACTATGAAGACAACCGTTTCGATCGGACGCTCGTTCTCGTCGATGTCGCGACGGGCGCGCAGCGAGAGCTGACGCCGCACCGGCCAGGCGTGCGCCAGCCGCGTTGGTCGCCCACAGGCGATAGGCTCGCGTTCACCGACTCTAGCGAGGATGACGAAGACCGCCAGGTCTTCATGCTGCCGATGGGTGGAGGCGAGGCTCGCCAAGTGACGCATGCTGAAGAGGGCATCAAGGGCTTCGAGTGGACGATGGACGGAGCGCACATCCTCTATACGAGCCCCGACGTTGCCGTGGAGCTCGAGGGGGAGGAGCGGCACAACAAGTCTTTCGAAGTGGGAGACAACAGCTACTTGACGCTCGCGGCTCCCAGATCCGCCCACCTGTGGCGTGTTTCGGTGGAAGGCGGTGACGCCGAGCGGCTCACCGAGGGCGCCGAGAGCATTGACGGGTTCGTGGTCTCCTCGGACGGCCACACCGTGGCACTCGAAGTTCTTCCGCTGCCGCATAGCGGCGAGGGTATTCGGAGCACGATCCGCCTGATCGACCTGGAGTCGGGCGAGACGCGCGATCTGGTTGGCGATCGCCCGGTCTCTCCGTGGAAATTCTCGCCCGACGGACGCTACCTTGCCTTCGGCCGGTCGCGAGGTCCTGAGCCGGGCTTCAACCCCAACGGAATCTTTCTAAAGCCCGTCGACGGTGCCGAGACGATCGACGTGACGGCGCAGATCGACCGTAGCCTGCGCGGCATGGCGTGGATGCCGGACGGCCAGTCCATATTGGTGAGCGGCACCGATCTGACGGCGCGGGCCTTGTGGCATCAACCGCTCGACGGTGCGCCGCAGCGGCTCGATCTCGGAGACATCCATCCTGGGAGTCCCGTTGTGGCACCGAACGGCACGGTTGTGTTTGTTGGCCGAGAGGATCATCGGGCCTCCGAGCTTTACGCCATGAGCGCGGGCCAGTGGGAGCCGCGTCGCCTCACGAGCTTCAACGATGCCTTAGCCGAGATGCATCTCGGCCATGTCGAGACGGTGATCTGGAGCGGTCCCGACGGGTTCGAGCAGAACGGTGTCTTGGTTTATCCGCCAGAATATGAAGCGGGACGCCGCTACCCGCTCGTCCTCAGCATCCATGGCGGTCCCATGGGCGCTTCCGTTGAGGCATTCAGCACCTTCAACCAGATCATGGCCGCGCGGGGGTGGCTCGTGTTCAGTCCCAACTATCGCGGAAGCAGTACCCAGGGGAAGGCGTTCCAAAGCGCGGTGATCAACGACGCGGGCGAGGGTCCGGGTCGTGACGTCATGTCGGGCGTCCAGGTTCTGAAGGAGCGAGGGATCGTGGACGAGTCGCGCGTGGCCGTGTCGGGCTGGTCGTACGGAGGCTACATGACAGCCTGGCTCACCGCTCACTACGACGGGTGGGCCGTCGCGATGGCTGGTGCCGCCGTTACCGACTGGTTCGACTGGTACAGCATGGCGGACATGAACACTTGGGCGGGCTACGGTCTCGGCGGATCTCCGTGGCTCAACGACAACGCGATGAACTACTGGCGGCAATCACCCATGGCCTACGCCCACCAGATCCGGACCCCGACCCTAATCCTGTCAGACACCGGCGACGAGCGCGTGACGGTCAGCCAGTCGTACAAGCTCTACCACGCGCTCAAGGATAACGGCGTAGAGGTGAAGTTCGTCGTCTATCCCGTGCCGGGACACTTTCCGGCCGATCCCGTCCACCGGCGGGACTTGAGGCGTCGCTGGGTAGAATGGATCGCTCAGCACTTTGATCGAATCGCGGCGACGAGCGAGTAGCGTGACGCTCAAGTAGTTCGGCGTCTCACCAAGATATGAGGTCTAGACCTGGAACGCGTTGAAACTGGCCGAGGTTTCGGCTTACCAGCGTAACGTTTGCCGAGAGCGCGATCGACGCGATCAAGAGATCGTTCGCGCCGATTGGACGGCCTTCGCGTTTGAGCTGCGCTCTAACACTGCTGTAATGCGCCGCGGCGGCATCATCGAATGGAAGCGATTCGAAAACGTCGCAAAACCGTTCGACACGGTCGAGGTTCTCCGCGACTCTCCCCGAATTTCGAGCACCGAAGTAGAGCTCGGCCTTGACGACACTACAAAGAACGACCGCGCTTGGCGTCTCTTCGAGAAGGCGCTCAGCCAGATCCTGATCGGTTCGATTGATCAACGGAATGCACACGCTGGTCTCGAGGAGTAAGCTCAAGTGATCGCCTCGATATTCTCCGGCGGCGGGTCGTCCGGCTCAACAAGATCGCCTCGGCCGTGGGTCAGCAGGTCCACTAGACTCTTCGGCCACTCTACTGCGGTTGTCTCGCGTCGAACCAGCTCTGCAACCCATGAAGAGAGGCTCCGCTCAGCGCCTCTCGCTTGTTTGCGAGCCTCCTCTATCAATGCATCCGGGAGATATATCGTTACCTGTGCCATAGCCTATTTATAAGTGGCACGTATACTTGTATCAAATCCACGACTCATCGAGAGGCCCACAGGCGAAGTATGTGTTGGGAAGAGAACGCCGGGTCAGGCCGTATGGGCGATCCTGACGCCGGTCTCGGCCGGGAGCCACCGGTCCAGAATCGCCGTCAGTTCCTCCTGGCGGACTGGTTTGGACAGGAAGTCGTCCATCCCGACCGCCAGACAGCGCTCGCGGTCGCCGGCCATCGCGCTGGCAGTCAGGGCGATGATCGGCAGGTGCCTCTCCGTCGCCGCCGCGCGAATCCTCCGGGTCGCTTCGAGCCCATCCATCGTCGGCATCTGGCAGTCCATGAAGATCAGATGGCTGAAGTAAAAGTTGGAGCCCTGGCGGGGCTCACTTTCAACCGACAGCAAGCCGCACAACTGCTTCGAGATCGTGAGTCCGAGTCCGCTTCCTCCATATTTGCAGGTTGTCGAGGTGTCGGCCTGCGAGAACGATTCGAACAACTTGTCCTGCCTGTCGAGAGGAGTCCCGATCCCGCTGTCGATGACCTCGAAGCGGATCGTCACGTGGGAGTCGGTCTCCCCGTCGACGCTCGCCAGGACTCGCACCTCGCCGTCCGCGGTGAACTTGATCGCGTTGCCGATCAGGTTGAGCAGGATCTGCCGCAGCCGCACGGAGTCGACCCGGACCCAGGCAGGGCATGCCGGGTCGATCTTGGCGACGAGACCGAGGCCCTTCGCCTCGGCCTTGACTCCAACGACCTTGATCGCGTTGTCAATCAGGGTTCGCGGGCTGACCTCGATGGGGTCGAGCTCGATTTTGCCCGCCTCGATTTTGGTGAAGTCCAAGATGTCGTTGATGGTATCGGCCGGGCTACGATTGTCTTTAGTCGTGTTCCGCCGGACGCATTGAGAGTAGGCGCGAGTCGCTCATCATTATTAATGAGAGCCACGATCCGGTGCTAGAATTGTGAGCTTGCTCCGCGGCCGCGTTACCAGATTGCTGCTCGAGCATGGCGCCCGACGTTCCAATCCGAGACGCTCAGGGCGCGCCCGTAATTCGGCCGAGCACAGCATTGGCAGTGTGACAATAATAATATTCGATAAGAATCTCGTTCGAACGAGATTTCAAAGAACAGGTCGGTGCTCCCGCTGCGAGCAATCGGAACGGACCGCGGTTGCCGCGTCACCGTCTTTACCCTCCACGGACCGCGTGAGAGCTCCTTGTCTTCGTGATTGATCACTTCGGTGACGTGTGCCCAGTGCGGCATCGGCACTGGGCGTTCGTTAGGTGTATCATCCCGCGATGTTACCGGCCTGCTCACGGCTATCGCGTGCTTGTGGCGGCTCGGGATCATGGGGCGGGTAGTTCCTCCGCCCCCTAGTTTCGTCGAGACGTTAGTCGTCTCCTGGAGGTTTCATGGCGACGAAGCACCGAGAAGGAAAAAGCGACGCAGGCGTGCAAGACCGAGGCGGCAAGGGCACGACCATCGGGCAGGCGTCATGAGGCGCGCGGTCGTCCTTCTCGGCGCTGCGCTCTCCTTGGGCCCCGTAAGAGCTACAGCGCAATCCGGGCCTGAGGTCGCGCGCGCCTATCGTGAGGCCAACGAAGCTTCACTCGTGCGTGACTTCGCGGAAATGCTCAGCTACCCGAACCGGGCTCACACGCCCGAGATCCGCAGGGCGGCGCTCTATATCCGCGACCAGATGCGCGGTGTGGGTGTTCGTACCGAGCTCCTCGAGATCGACGGTGTCTCTCCGCTCATCCTCGGAGAGCTGAGGGTTCCCGGGGCGACACGCACGTTGGGCATCTACGTTCACTATGACGGGCAAGCGGTCGACCCCACGAACTGGACGCACGACCCGTTCCATCCAACGCTCTACTCGGCTGCGATGGAAGCAGGGGGTGAGCCGATCCCGCTGCCGGAAGACGGTCAGGCGGTCGATCCCGAGTGGCGCCTCTACGCGCGATCGGCGGGCGACGACAAAGCTCCCATCGCAGCGATCCTCCCCGTGTTGCGGTCGTTCCGAGAGTCTGGTGTGGTGCCGACGTCGAACCTGGTGTTCATGTTCGATGGAGAAGAAGAGGCGGGCTCCAGGAACCTGCGGACCTATATGGAGATGGCGTCGGAGACGCTCGATGACATCGACATCTGGCTCTTCTTCGACGGCCCGGCCCACCCCAGCGGCCGGCCGCAGATCACCTTCGGCGTCCGCGGTTCTGTCGGCATGGAAGTGACGGTGTACGGCGCGACCCGGAACCTCCACTCCGGTCACTACGGCAACTGGGCGCCTGACACCGGGAACATTCTGGCTCATCTGTTGGCATCGATGAAGGACCTGGACGGCAACGTCCTCGTCGAGGGATGGTACGACACGGTCGAGCCGATCGGTGAGGAAGAGCGGGCAGCGCTTCGAGCCATGCCGGACTGGGATGCCGAGCTCCGCAGGGAGCTCGGCATCGTAAAGACGGAGGGTGAGCCACAATCTCTCCCGGAGCGTCTGCTCGTTCCGGCGCTCAACGTCCGCGGCATCACGAGCGGCAATACCGGCTCGCTCGCCCGCAACGTGATTCCCAACACGGCCGTCGCCGCGCTCGGGATCCGGATGGTGAAGGGCAACACGTCGGAATATTTGCGCCAGCGCATCATCGATCATATCGTGCGCCAGGGCTTCCACGTCGTCGAGGAAGACCCGGACATGGAGACGCGCCTGCGCTATCCACGCATCGCCAAGGTTACGGGCGGACACGGCGGGTCTATAGCTGCGCGCACGTCGATGTCCGATCCTTTCGCTCAGAGTGTGATGGAGGCCGCGTCGGCCGCTGCTGACCGCGCGTTCGGAGAGGGCGCCCTGGTGCTCGCGCCGGGCATGGGCGGAACCCTTCCGCTCTATCTGTTCACGGAGGTCGCAGGCAAGCCGGCGATCGTCGTGCCGGTCGCCAACCACGACAACAACCAACACGCGCCCGACGAGAATCTGCGCATCGCGAACCTTTGGTACGCGATCGACCTTTATGCAGCTTTGATGACGATGCCGAAAACGGTCTTTTAGTCGTTCGTCTCTTTTCCGATCGACCAGGTGACGCTGCCTTCGATCTCACCATCGCGAGTCACCTCGTACTCTCCGTTGGCGACGGGCTCGGCGGGGTGGCGCGGTAGCAGATCCTTCGTCGGAAAGTGCTCCAGCTCCCAGCGGTAAGTATCGTTCTCCGAGGACCAACGCAGAAGCGTCCCATCGTCGTCCACCCAGTGGTAGGTGGCCCCGAAACGCTCGGTGCGAAAACGGTTCGCCTCTGCCTCACCTGCGGGGACACGGATGACTTCTTTTCCCAATTTTTCGATGGTCACCGTCAAGAGCCGGTGGTGAGTGTCTTCGACATCGACAGCCTCGACACGTTGCTCTCGGGGACCTTCGGGGTCGAAGGCAGAGAGAAGAAGCGATTCGAGGGGACCCCAGAAGCCGAGAAGGGGACTCTCGGGTGACGCGGGAACCTCCGTCCGTCCGCTTCCAACGACGTCACCCTGCCAGTCGCCGCGAATGACGCGCCCGTCGTGGCGAAAGGTATAGCTGAAGTGAGGCGAATATGCCGACGTCGCCACCCAGTGGCCGCTATCGAAGCCACCTCGCGCGTCGAAGGTGAGAACGACGAAGCGGTCCAACACCGGCCCCCAGAACTCCATACGCTCACGGGCGAGGTAGCTCACCGAGCCGTCGTGGCGGCGAAACTCGGTAAGCTCGGTATAGCCGAGAGGTCCCGCCTCTCCGGAGAGCACATAGCGGGACCGCAGGATCGTTTGTTCGGTGGCGCCTTCTTCCGCTGCAGATGCGAAGGGAACGCAGACGAGGACCATCAGGGCTGGCGTGAATTGCCGAAGGAACCAAAGCATTACCGGCACATTCTGCCATTTATTTTTCAAACTCGCGATAGGCGTGTCTTTGCTGCGCAAGATTGGGACGCGATTGGGTAAGGGCGGAAGCGAAATTTACCATGGCGCTCAAAGTGATCGCGCGCGGGCTTGCCCATGACGCGGAACGGCGATTCGAGGAGATATTGGCGATGTGCGTAGAGGCCGGTTCTTCCCGCAGCGGGCACTGTGCTTCGGCCGAGAGCCACACCGCAACACGAGGGGACGTACAACTCTCCCCGGGGAGAGTTGTACAGCGCGTGTGCCAAGTTCCGAACGTATTCCGAGTCGAGGTGACACTGGAGCTTGACGGCTAGCGTTCCATCCGCAAAAGCACCACGTCAAACATTCACCCTCAACGACTCCTATCGGTCGAAGCGGTAGACGGTGCCGCCCTTCATGACGAAGTGCACGCGCTCGAGCTCGGTGATATCGGCGAGCGGATTGCCCTCGACGGCGATGATGTCGGCGAGCTTCCCGACCGTGATCGTGCCGATCCGATCCTCCCAGCCGAGAAGATCGGCCGCGTGCTGCGTCGCCGACAGGATCGCGTCCATGGGCTCCATGCCCCACGCCACGAGATCGCGGAACTGCTTGGCGTTGTCGCCGTGCGGGATGACGCCGGCGTCGGTTCCGAAAGCGATCTTGACGCCATGGCGGCTCGCGAGCTTGAGTGCCGCTTCGTGGCCTTCGACGATCAAGCCGAGCTTCTCGATGATGATCGGCGGGTATCCCCAGCCGGGAGCACGCTCGAGAAACCAGCGATCTTCGAACGAGTCCTTCACGAGATAGGTCCCGTGCTCGACCATCAAGCGCGCGGCTTCCTCGTCGAGGAACGTACCGTGCTCGATCGATGCCACACCCGCACGCACGGCACGTTTGATCCCCTCGGCGCCATGGGCGTGGGCGGCGACACGGCGGCCCCACATCGATGCTTCGTCGACGAGCGCGTCGAGCTCTTCTTGCGTATAGAGCGCCCGGTCGACCGAGTCTTCCTCCGACATCGCTCCGGCCGTCGCGGTCACTTTTATGACGTCGGCGCCGTACTTGACCTCGAAACGCACTTTCTTACGAATCTCGTCGACGCCGTCGGCAATCCCGGAGAGCTCGTGGAGCTCGACGAAGGGCGAGTAGCCGTTGATGTCCGCATGTCCGCCGGTGGCGCTGATCGACATCGTGGCCGCTTGGATGCGCGGGCCGGGAATGTCCGTGTGGCAATCGATGAGCCCTGGAAGGACGGTGGCTGTTGAAAGATCGATCACTTCCGCGCCGGCGGGGATCTCAACGTCCGCGCCGACTGCGACAATGTGCTCGCCTTCGTCAGGATGACCGCGGGAGATACGGGCGGGCCACCGAGGCCGTCGATGAGTGTGCCGACTCGGAGCGCGATTCCTTCAGCGCCGACGACCGACGCACCGGCGATGCATGAGCCGAGTGCGATAGTGAGCGTGGCCGTGCGAAGTTTCATTGCGAACGCTGGCCTAATGTTCGCCTAACGTGCTTATGATCAGCAGCTGACGCACTTGTGGTTGTTTGTAGCACCCAGGCTCTCGAGCAGCGCAACCGTCTCCGGATAAGGCTGGACGCGCTGCACGGGGCCATTCGCCATGTCGGCTGTCGTCTGACCTTTGCGGCTGACGAAGGTCACATCCGCGCCTTTCGACACCAGATACTGGATGAGCTCGTTGTCTCCACGAGCGGCTGCATGGTGTACGGTGTTGTAGCCCTTGTAGTCTCTCACGTTCACCTCGGCGCCGAGCTCTTCCACGAGAAACTTCACGGCGGGGAGCCATCCATCGGGCACGTGGCGATGCGAATTGCCGGCGAAGCCTTGACCGTGGCCCACGCCCGAAGCGGCGTGGATCGGGTAGACCGCGGGGCCGCCCATCGGAACGGGCGGCAAGCCCGAGTGGTCTGTATTGTCCCCGTCTCGGCGCTTTCGTTCGGGAATTTTGAGCGTCGGCATGTTCGGGTCCGCGCCATGGGCGAGCAAGAGGCGCATCGCGTCGATGTCGAGTGCGTGTGCCGCGCGCCAGAAAGGTGTCGCGCCGGCCCGGTTGACGCCGAGCAGATCGCGGTTATAGGTCGTATACCAGAGCGTCTTCTTCAGACGGACGTTCGGGTCGACGCCTGCCTTCAGGAGTGTTTCCATCACTTCGAGATAGGTGAGCTCTTGCTGCATATAAGCAACGGGCTGTGGGTGGCGCGCTTTCGGGGCCCAGTGCATGTTGAGCGCGGCGTAGAGCGGTGTGGCTCCCGCGTCGCTCGCGACGCTCGGGTCGGCGCCGCGCTCGAAAAGCTGCATGGCGAGGTCGAAATGTCCGTTGAACATCGCGATGAGCATCGGGCTCGTGTTGTCGGCAGCGCTCACTTGGTTGATGTCGGCCGTGCCCTTTATGAGTGCGAGGGCGGTGCCGACATGTCCTTCGCGCGCGGCGAGAAGAAGAGGGGTGAGGCCGCCATGGGTCGCGATCAGAGCGGCGTAGTCGAGCGGCACGGGCTCGCCCCCGCGGCGGAGCGCTTCGTCTCTGTCTTCGGGCTCGGTTTCCGTTTCGCCTGGCGTGTTACTGTCTATGGGCGCGTTCTTCATTGCTGCCGCGCGGAGCTTCGCGATGCGCTTGTTGCGCTCGCGGCGCTCGGACTGGTCGTACTCGTTCCGCTCGACAAGGTCCACGACCTTGGCTGCGATCGACGGGTCCGCCTCGCCTTCGAGCAAGACCTCGACGACCTCGGTCCGTCCCGCCGCGGCCGCAAACATGAGTGCTGTCTGTCCCCAATGAGGCTCGGCTGCGTTCACCTTCGCTCCGTGCTCGACCAAGGCGGCGACGGCCAGAGCACTTCCGGAGGCCGCGGCGAAGTGAAGCGGGGTCGCTCCTGTGGTCGTGATCGCGTTCGCGTTGGCGCCTGCCAGAAGGAGCCCCTTCACGACGGAAGCGCGGCCCGCGGCGCTCGCGACGTGGAGCGGTGTATGCGCTCCAATGCGCGTCGTCGCTTCGAGATCGGCGCCGGCACCGATCAAGACTTCAGCGATCGCCGCGTTGCCCTTGCGCGCCGCCCAATGGAGGCCGGTCATCCCGTCGCCGAAGCGCGCGTTCACATCGGAGCCTTGCTCGAGAAGCGCGCGCAGCGTGACAACATCGCCGCCCATCGCGGCGTCAGCAACAGAAGCGCCACTAGCGACAGGGGCTTTGGGAGCCGCGACCGTCCCGGCGGTTGCCACCCAGAAGAGTGCTGCGAGAAGCATAGAAGCCTTCCACATGCGCATCGTCTTTCTCCTCTAGACCGAGAGCGAGAACGGAGCGGTGCTGTCTCCGAAGCTCTCCATCTCCTCGAAGCCGAGCTTCTGCAGGAGGCTCAGCATCACGTTCGCCATCGGGGTTCCGGGCGCGGCGCGGAGGTGCAGGCCGCCATCGAGCTTTCCGTTTGCGCCGCCGACGATGAAGAGCGGGCAGCGCTTGTGATTGTGCACGTTCGGGTCGCCCATCGGCGAGCCGTAGAGGATCATCGTTTTGTCCAGAAGCGTCTGCCCGCCCCCGCCCTCGGCTTCGACGTCCTCAATGCTCGCGAGCTTCTCGAGAAAGTACGGGAGCAGACTCACGTGGTAGCGGTTGATGCGGAAAAAATCCGTGATCTTCTCCTCTTTGTCGCCGTGATGGGACGCGGGGTGGAATCCTTTGTCGACGCCGCTCTCGGGGTAGACGCGACTCGAGGCGTCCCGGCCCATCTTGAACGAGAACACGCGCGTCATATCCGCTTGGAAGGCGAGCGCCTGGAGGTCGAACATGAGCTTCACGTGCTCGTCGAAGGAGTCGGGAACCCCCGCGGGCGCTTGGGGTAGCTCGCGCATCTCGCCGCTCATGTTGCGCTCGACGACTTTCTGTATGCGTCGCTCGATCTCGCGGATGTTCTCGAGATAGCGATCCACGCGACGGCGGTCGGGAGCGTCGAGCGTGCCCTTCAGCGCGGAGACTTCTCCCGTCACGAAATCAAGAATGCTCCGGCTCGAGCGTCGTCGGGCGGCGCGCTCTTCGGCCGTGCCTCCGGCGCCGAAGACCATGTCGAAGGCGAGCCTGGGGTCGCGGAGCATGGGAAGCGGCTCCGTTGGAGACTTCCAGCTAATCGTGTCCGTGTAGACGCACGAGTAGCCATAGGCGCATCCGCCGGCCTGGTCGACGTTCTCGATGCAAAGCTGCATCGAGGGGATGGGGGTGTCCTGGCCGAAGCGCTGGGCGTAGAGCTGGTCCATGGACGTTCCCGACAAGACGTCCGAGCTCTCGGTCTGCCTGGGATGGGATTGGGTGAGAAAGACCGCGCTCGAGCGAAAGTGGTCGCCGCCGATCTCCTCGGGGATGAACGCTTCCGCGTTTTGCAGATCGGTGTCGCTAACGATCGTCAGGTATTTTTGAAACGGCTCGAGGGAGCTCAGAGCTGTCGGGCCGAGATCGAAGTCGCGGCCTTCCGCGGCGGGGGACCATAGGTTCTGTGTCGAGCCCCACTTCGTGCTGCCGGCGGCGCCGTGCACCATCTCGATGCAGACGAGTCGCGTGCGATCGGCCCCTGTTGCTCTTGTCGCTCTTCTCGCACCGAACGCTTTGCCGGCGGGCACCATTGCCTCGAGGAAAGGAAGCGCCACGGTGGCTCCCATGCCGCGGAGGAAAGTCCTGCGTGGAAGGTGCTTTCCAGTAATGATCCCCATGTCTCTGCTCCTTTTGTGCTTAATGCGATCCTTCGGCAGCGGCTTCCGTCTCGGCTTCGACGGCCACCGACTTCATACGGAATGCGGGACTCGTCACAACGCCCACAATATAAGAAGACATTCGCTGGCCGTTCTCGTTCGCCGCGCGCTCGATGATGCGGATCGACGGCATGTCGTAATACTCGACGCGCCGACCCAAGGCATAGGCCATCAGGTTTTCCGTGAACGTGCGCACGAACGACGTCTGCCGATTGAGAAGCGCCGCTCTCAAATCCTTTGGGCCCGTAAGTGGCGTTCCGTCATAGAGCTCACCGGAGACGTCGACGAGCACGCCGCGATCTTTGATTCGCCACGCACCCGTCGCGTCGAAATTCTCGAGCGCGAGACCGGGCGGGTCGATCATCCTGTGACAGGAATTGCATGCCGGGCTCGCCCGGTGTTTTTCCATTTGCTCTCGCACGGAAAGCAGGCGGCCTCCTTCAACGTCGCCCGTCTCTTCGAGCTCCGGGACGTTTGGCGGCGGCGGCGGTGGCGGCGACCCGAGTAGGACCTCCATGATCCACTTGCCGCGAAGAACAGGAGACGTGCGGCTTGCGTGCGAGGTCAAGGTCAACACACTGCCGTGACCCAAAATGCCGCGGCGTTCTTCGTCCGGATAGGAGACGCGGCGGAACTCATTGCCCAGGACGTTCTCGATGCCGTAGTGCTTCGCGAGCCGCTCGTCGAGGAACGTGTAGTCCGCGCTCAAAAGCTCGAGCACGCTGCGGTCCTCGCGCACGAGGCTGTCGAAGAAAAGCTCGGTCTCGCGATACATCGATCGCTTGAGCTGGTCGTGATAGTCGGGATAGGTTCGCACGTTCGGATGCATCTTCTCGAGATCCGACAAGCGGAGCCACTGAGCCGCGAAGCGGGTGGAGAGCGCGAAGGAGCGCGGGTCGGCCAACATTCTCCGTGTTTGCTGCGTCAGGGCGTTCGTCTCCGAGAGGCGGCCTTCACGCGCTACGCGCATGAGCTCTTCATCCGGGGGCGTTCCCCAGAGAAAATAGGACAAGCGGGAGGCTAGGTCGACATCGGACACGCGATAAGCACCCTCGGATGTGCTCGTCTCGGGCGGCTCCTCGAAGCGAAAGACGAAATGCGGGCTCGCGAGCATGCCTTCGAGCGCGGTGCGGACGCCGTGCTCGAAGCCCCCGTCTTCGGCGCCGACTTCATAGAGCGTCATGAGTGCTGCGAGGTCGTTGTCGGCGAGGGGCCGTCGATAAGCTCGAGCACCCAACCGCGCCACGATGACTTCGGCGCAGGCGGACGCGTCGTCCGGTGATTCTGGACGGCACGAGAAGATCTTTCGCCGACTTGGCGTCTCCGAGACGCCGGTCGCGTTGTAGGGGCCGGTGATGGCGAGATCGCGCAAGTGCGGCACGCTCGTGAAGCCGTAGGAGTCCGCGATGCTCGTGCTGGCGATCGACCAGTCGTGGGGGGACATCAAATCCTGGAGCGGGCCTTCGACCTTGTTGATGAAGGCGGCGGAGATGCGCTGCGGTCCGGACTGGACGAAGATCGGCTCTGTGCGGAGGTCCATGCCGTCCGGATCGGAAGTGTGCATCCAGCGATCGATGGTGAGGAGCGCTTTGCGCTCGCCGTTGACGGAGATTTCGATTTGCTCGAGCTCGTCGACCGTGTGCAGTGCCGCGCGGCCGCTCCCGTGGAGCGCGCCCGTGGTTTCGTGATGGAACGAGACGCGAAAACGGTACTCACCATCGGCGGGGAAGTTATGGATGACGGAGGTGCCGCCTCTCGTTCCGTAGGGAGCGCCTTCGACTTGCTCTGTTTGCGAGACCCAGCGCGTGACTTTGTACGTGGTTTCTCTCGGGGAGGCCGTAGCGTCACCGACCGCGAGACGGCTGACTTCGCTGGCCGCTCGCAGGTAGCCTTCCATCAACGTTGCGGACAAGAGCTGCACGTCGGCGATGTTGTCGAAGTTAGCGCTCTTCGTGTCGAGCGGAAGATAGGCCCCTGCGTCGATGTCGAGATCGAGAAGCACTTTTATCGACGCGCTGTACTCGGCGCGGTTGAGGCGCTGGAACGTACGCCGTCCGGGGTTCGGATTTTGAGACGCCACTTGGTCGATACGCGTCTCGAGCGCGACAGCGAGCGCCTGCAAGCTCTCTTCACTCGGCCGCGGCATGCCCGCGGGGGGCATCATGCCCGCTCGGAGCTTGCGGATGACTTTCTCGGCCAGCTCTTGCGTCTGCTCGGCCGCGGACACGTTGAACGCCTCGAGGGACATATTGCCGAGAAGCGTCACGTCGTTGTGACAGACCAGACACGTGTCCTCGAGCAGAGCCTGGGCGGCTTCGGTAGCTTCGTTCGGCGACGCAGCGAGGCTCGACGCCAAAGCCACAAAGAAAGTTGCGGCGCCCAGCCTTGCCGCCATGAAGTTCATTAATTGCCTCACTTTACGGGCCTTTAGTCCGAGGGGCCCCTCAGCCCTGGCGTTCATCCCTGCGCTATAGCCAGCGTAGCATACCACCGAGCGGACATCATTAATAACAGCTGGCCGGACGGGTCTGTCGTGCTAAAACAGCGCATGCCCCGCGCGCTCATGAAGGAGACCCAAGCTCTTTTCATTCAGGCAAGCAGGGATTTTGCTGCGACGTGGCCGCGCCTGCTCGGAGCGCATGTCGTCTACCAGAGCGTCGCCTTCGTGTTCCTCACTCCGGTAGTGGCGCTCGCGTTGCGCGCTTTCGTCTCGTTCTCCGGCGATATCGTGCTCGCCGACGAAGACATCTTGTTCTTTGTCCTCAGCCCATTCGGGTTCGTTGCTTTCGTGATCGTGGCCTCGGCGAACATCACCCTTTTCACCTTCGAGCAAGCCGCCCTTCTGACCCTCTGCGCCGGTGAGCGTCTCGGCGTGATGGCGGCGCTTCGCGACGCCACGCGCTATCTCGGCTCCGTCTTTCTTCTTACCGCCCAGCTCGTCGCACGCGTTTTAGTGATAGTGGCCCCTTTTGGGGCGCTCGCGGCCCTCGTTTACTGGCAGCTTCTCACCGAGTTCGACATCAACTACTACCTGAGCGAAAGGCCGCCTGCGTTTTGGACGGCCGCCGCTATCATCGGCGTGCTCGTCGCCGGGCTTGCGGGCGTCCTCGTTCCAAAGCTCGTCGGCTGGGCTTTCGCTTTACCGATTCACTTGTTCGAAGGCGTCCGGCCTGCTCTGGCGCTTCGCGCGAGCGAAACGCGCACGTCGGGCCATCGCGTCGGGCTCGCTGCCGCCTACGTTGCCTGGGCGCTCGGCGGCGCGCTCTTCTCGGCGGTTGCCTTCGGCATTGGTGCGGGTCTCGGTCGATGGCTCGTCGCGATGTTTCAAAGCTCGATGCTGTTTCTCCCCATTGTCATGGGCGGGCTGTTCCTGCTCGCGAGCCTCATGAGCCTCGCGCTCACGTGGGTGCAGGCGGCGTTCTTCGTGCTTCTCACGCTACGCCTCTACCAACCAGAGGGGACTTCGTCGCCTTCGTGGGAGGAGCGAGGCGACGCCAACAGGACCGTCTCTGTGAAATCGCTTCTTGCTGCTCTTGTCGCGGGCACGCTTGTCGCGGGCGTGACCGGGTTCGTGTTGGTCGATAGCGTACGGATGGATGACGACGTTCTCGTGATCGCTCATCGCGGAGCCGCCGGGCGTGCTCCGGAGAACACCTTGGCCGCGCTCGCCGCCGCCATCGAAGACGGCGCCGATCTTCTGGAGATCGACGTTCAGGAAACGATCGACGGCGAGGTCGTCGTCATCCACGACAGCGATTTCATGAAGATCGCCGGCGATCCTCGCAAAGTCTGGGACATCACCTATGAGGAGACGCGCGCCATAGATATCGGAAGCTGGTTCGCCCCCGAGTTCAGCTCCGAGCGCTTGCCGAGTCTCGAAGAAGTGCTCGAGCTTGCGCGGGGAAAAGTGCGCGTCGACATCGAGCTGAAATATTACGGGCACGAGGAACAGCTGGAGGAGCGCGTCGTTTCCATCGTGGAAGATGCGGACATGGTTCCAGAAGTCGTGATCATGTCATTGAGCCAGGCGGCGATTCGCAAAGTACGAACGCTGCGTCCGAGTTGGACGATCGGCCTCCTGACGGCGACCGCACTCGGAGACTTGACCCGCGTCGACGCGGACTTTCTCGCGGTGCACACTGGGATGGCGACCTCGCGTTTCGTCCGCGCTGCGCATAAGGCCGGGAAGGATGTCTTTGTGTGGACCGTGAACGATCCCGTACGCATGTCGAGAATGATCGGCCGGGGCGTTGACGGCATAATCACCGACGAGCCTGCGCTCGCGAAGCGTGTCCTCGCCGAGCGCGCCGAGCTGAGCTCTCTCGAGCGCTTATTGCTCGAGGCCGCGCTATGGTTGGGAGCGGCCCCGCCCGAGCGGAGTCCCTCGACCGACGTACCGCCGGAGGCGCTTCTGTGACGCAAGCTTTTCAAGGAGGTAGATATGCGAACCCTTTACGCCGCGGCGCTTGCCGCGTTATTCGGATGGGCCTGCGCTCAAACGCCGATAACGGATACAGACGCGCCCAAGCTGAGGTTCGCGGTGGCGAAGTTTCAGCACGAGACCTGTACGTTTTGTCCAGGCGGCGACACCGAGATCGCTGACTGGACGAAGCACAGCGAGCCCCTCACGGGCGAAGCGCTTCTCGATTCCGGCAACTATATCCGCGGGTTCACGAAGCGGGCCCGCGAGCTCGGCGATGTCGAGCTCGTACCGCTGACATCTCCGATCGGGGTCTTCGGCGGCTCATCGCGGAGCTGGAGCACGAAGGAGACGTTCGAGCATTTCTTGGATCAGATGATCCGCGAGCTCGAGGCGGCGATGCCGGTTGACGGTGTATACCTCGCGCTTCACGGAGCGATGGCGGTGCGCGACGTGCCGAGACCCGAAGCGGAGATCGCACGGCGGTTTCGCGAAGTTGTCGGTCCCGACGTGCCGATAGCGGGCTCGTTCGATCTGCACGGGAACGAGGACGAAGAGTTCCTGCGCTGGGCGAATTTCGCTTTCGTGACCAAACGCTATCCGCATTACGACGCCTACATTCAGGGAGAGCGTGCGGCGCGCGCGATCCGCCTCGTAGCAAAGGGCGAGTACACGCCGACGACCGCAACGAGGAAGCCCGGTGTGATCACGGCAACCGTCCACCAATGGACGGGGCAATCGCCATCGATGGACATCATGGAACGCGCTCGCCGCTGGGAATCGCGGGAAGACGATGCTTATGTGAGCGTCTTCTACGGCTATCCTTGGTCGGATGTTCCGGACGTGGGTGCGACGGTGCATGTCATGACGAATGGTAATCAGGCGCTCGCCGATCGCATCGCGGACGACATGGACGCGTTCATCTGGCGCGTGCGCGAGGATTTCGCGGTGGGCGAGTATCCGCCGCCGGGGCGCGCGGCAGAGCTCGTGAGCGAAGCCGTCGGCAGAGGTGAGACGCCGGTAGCGGTCGGCGATCACAGCGATCGTCCAGGCGACGCGACCCACATCTTGAAAGCGTTCGAAGCTGCGGGGATCCAGAAAGTTCTGTACGGCACCATCACGTCGCCGCAAACGCTGGACGCGATGGACGAGGCTTCGATGGCCGAAGGCGATGCGTTCGATATGGAGATTGGCGGTTTCACCCCGTCCGGAGGCACGCCGGCGCGGATTCAGGGAACGGTCGCTTACTTCGGCGAAGGTTTTGGCTACGAGAAGATCGCGGCTATCGCTTTCGGCGACGGTAACCTCGTCTACATCACACCGACCTACGAGCAAGTGCTCTATCCGGAGGATTTCCGCATCGGCTCGATCGACCCGGATGCATACGACGTGTTCGTCGTGAAGTCACGCGTCCATTTTCGTAGAGGCTTCGACGAAACGGGCTATGCGAAGACGATAATCGTGGTCGAAGCCCCGGAGCCTTTCGTCGGAACGACGTTCCTGGACGCGCTCCCTTACGAGCACGTGGACTTAGAGGAGCACTACCCATATGGCGTACCGGCCCATCGTCGATAGGTGTCGAGGGTAGGTCAAGTTGTCGAATCGTCCGATGCACGGAGTTCCTCTTCGACCTGGAGAAGTCGAGATGCAAAGCCTCGAGGGTTGGTGACGATGACGCCTTCTCGTGTGAACTCCTGGTCGCCGCCGTGGACGAGCATCCGCGCGGAGAGCGGCGTGGAAAGTGTTTCTGAGAGCTTCTGAAGTCCCTCGAAGAAGCTGCTTCGGACCGTGGCTCCGGCCTTGATCTCGACTCCGACCCGACGATCTGCGAAGGCGCAAACGAGGTCCACTTCGTTGAATGTAGTATGCAAATAGTACTTTCATATTACATGAACGTGCGTAACGTGTTGAAACTAGGGACCAATTCGCTTATCGTGGTAGCGCTGTCGTCCAGTCCATCACGACGTTAAGCTCCGGGGGCTCAGGGAGAGGGACGTTCACGAGGATACGCCGGTCCGGGGCCACGTCGTAGCTGACGGCACCATCGAGGTCGAACAAAGCTACCGGCTCGCCCGAGCTGAACGTCACGCCGGTATCGACGGGAACCGTGTAGAGGAATCCATCGGTGCCGATGTAGAAGAGCTCGTTGCCGTCGGCGGTCCATCGCGGCCGGAGGCCTCCGCCTGTAGAGACCGCCCATTGCCGGCCGCGCTCGGGAAACGAGGTGACGTAGACTTCGTCGCGGCCGCTCTCTCTCGCCCGGTACGCGATCCACTTGCCGTTCGGCGAGACGAGCGAGATCCATTGGCTTACGCTCGTGTTGTCGGCCACGAGCCGGGGCTTCCAGGCGCCGTCGAGGTGATAGATCCTCAGATTCGAGCAGCATCGGACGATGGCTCGCTCGCGCTCCACGACGTCCAAAACGATGCCACTGTTCGGGAAAACGAGCTCGGGCTCCTCGCCGTCGAAAGCCCGAATCCGGTAGAGCTCATAAGACGAACCGCTGCGTTGCGATGAGAAGAACAGCTCCTGCCCGTCGTCGCTCCAGATGCCGTTGACGTCGTTTGCCAGGGACGAGGTCAGGCGCACCGGTACGCTCCCGTCGGCGTCGATGAGCCACACGTTTGCTTCTTGCTGAACACGGGTTATCGCTACCTGTGAGCCATCCGGAGAAATACGGAAGCTGTAGTGCTGTCGGGGTGGGCCGAGCGGGCCCAACGCTCGCCCGTCGCGACCGTACCAGGTGAGCTGCTGGCGGAGGCCGCCCGACGAGAAGACCATCGTATAGATCCGCGGAGACACTTGCCGCGAGTTGATTGAACCGCGTCACCTCGACTTCGTACGGGAGAGAGACGACGTCACCCGATAGGGATAGCGTTCTCGCATCGAAGCGTTGCGCGCGCAGACCCCCGTCACGATGGAAGAGCAAGTAGCCGGGCGCCGCGAGATGGCGTTTGACTCTGATGGGAGCAGCAAGCGATGCGACATCTCACCGAGATTCCCTAAATACACGCCTCGTGCGCCCTTCTTCACCGAGCGCACGAAAAAGAGGTAGTGCTTGCCGTCAGGCAGAAACTCAGGAAACAAATGCTCGGTTTCGCTCTCTTCGCGGATGGTGGCCGCCCGCGGTTCGCCGTCGGAGGCATCGAGGCGTTGGATCTCGGGCCTGTTTCTGGCCCATAGAATGACCCCGTCGGTGTTCCAAGATCCTCCGCGGGACTGAACTGCTAGCTCGCTTACCGTCTCGGCCGCCCCATCGTCAGCGCTGACTCGCTTGATCTTTCCGTCGGCGAAAAAGCCGACGTAGTCGCCCGACGGAGCCCAGAAGGGAAAAATCGCTCTCTCGGTGCCGTCTACGCGTCGCATCGAAGAGCCCGAAAGCTCGCGAATCCACAGCCGGACCTCTCCATCCGACTCGTCTTTTGCGACAAAGGCGAGACGGGAGCCGTCGGGAGAAATCGAGAACGACGGTTGCCTGGCCCAACGGAGCCGATCTTGATCCAGTGGTGTTGTATGCGAAGGCGTCCGGGCGGACCATTGAAGAACTGCTATCCAGAGACGCCGAGGTCGCGCGGTAGCAGGCAAGGTCGTATTGAGGTGGGGTCCTTTCCTGGGACCCGCAGGTAGCGCCGGCGCTCAGCTCACGCTTGTCGCGAACCCGGCCGGGAGCGCGACCTCGAGTAGCTCGAGGTCGTCGGTGCAGTCTGCGAAAGCTGTGCTCATCGATGCGGGCACCACGAAGGCATCGCCCGCGCCGAGGCGTTCGTCGTCGCCCTCGCTGCGGCGAAGGGTCATCCCGCCCTCGAGCACGAACGTGAAGAGGAACACCGCGTCGTGGCGGACGAGCTCGCCCGAGGGCTTACCCGAAAGACGCGCCACCCGGACACTGGCAAGGCCGTTGGTCGCGGCACCAATGCCGATATCTCGAGACTCGAAGCCTTCGATACGGAAGGGCTCCCACGTCGCCTTGGCGACGTAATGGCAGACCCACTGCTGCCCGCTGAAATCACGCTTCGGGTCTTCTGTCGGTTTCGGCAGCTCCATCTGGTGATCCGCGAAGGTTTCATGAACGGCGGGGTGGCCGATCTCGATCACTTCGAACGCGCCCGAAGTCTCGAGAACGCGATGCCGGATGAACGGTGGCTGCAACACGCAATCGCCCGCCTGCATGACGAAGGCTGGCCCCTGGTCTTCATAAAGGACGCGAACCCATCCCTTGTAAATGTAGATCATCTGAAAGCGGATCTTGTGGAAGTGCACGTAGTCCGGGACCGGACCGGCGTCCGGGACCTGGATGTGAGAAGCGATGAAGGCGCCACCGAGCCGATCAGGAATCAGGTCGCGGTAGCGCATGCCGGCACGACCCGCGTGCCAGGGGGCCTCGTCGTCGTTCCGACTCAAGACGAAAGAGGATTTCGTGGGCGGTACGACGAGCGGTGGATTGGCCTCGACGAGCTCGATGCGGGTCCCGTTCGGAGCCGCGAGCTCGGTGGCACCGTCGGCGACCTTTGAAGGGTCGTCGCACAGAAGGCGAAGCACGCCCGGCGCGCCGTCGCCCCCGCGCGCCAGCTCGAGACGCACGCCGTATCCTGAGATCACCGCTACCGACGGATCGTCGGCGGGGTGAATCGTCTCGAGGCGAAAGCCCAGCCGGTCGGTGAAAAAGGCCAGCGTGGCGTCCAGGTCCTTGCAGGGCAATACGATCTGTGCGGCTTCGACTGTTTCTGTAGTCATAGTCTCCCGTGCGTCTAGTTCTAGCGCGCGAAGCCAAGGGTAAGGCTTAGCGGCGGGCTTCCGCAACGATCAAGCCCCAGCTCAAGTCGAAGCGTGCGAGATATTATCGCAGGCGATCGGCGTCGTTTTTCGAGCGTCGTTTTTGTTGCGAGACGGCATAGAAGTCGCGAAGCTCAGAAGACGACTGCGCGCTTCTCGTATGAAGCGAACGCGGCGTGAATGCGTTTGTGCGAAGAGCTCGAGCTTGTAATCGACGTTGGGCTTGATGTCCTCGGGAGGTTCGGAGGGCCCGGGAAGAGTAAACGTCCAAAGGTCGATCCGTGCGAGCAGGTCTTCGCGAAAGCGTCCCTCGCGAACGCGTGCGCCGAGACCCCCTGTTGATAAGATTAAGTTACTTGTATTTGAGGCGCTGGCACGGGCTTCGTAATAAGGTCTGGCGATAGAAGAAACGCGCGTAACGTGAGAAGGGGAGGCCGTCGGGGCCTCCCCGATTTGCGGCAAGGAGAAACGTCATGAGCAAGCGATACGTCACTATCGATCCTCCGAAAAACGCTCCCGCCGGCCACCCGGTCAAAGCGTGGGTCCGCGGCGTGCCCTTGGATCCCAAAGCGAAGGACCAACTCCTGCGAACGTCGCAGCTTCCGTTCATCCACCGCTGGGTAGCGGCGATGCCTGACGTGCACTGGGGGCTGGGCGCAACGATCGGAAGCGTCATCCCGACGAAAAAGGCCATCATCCCCGCGGCCGTGGGTGTTGATATCGGCTGCGGCATGGCCGCCATGCACACGAGCCTCACGGCCTCCGACTTGCCGGATAATCTTGCGCCGCTCCGCAGCGCGATCGAAAAAGCCGTCCCGCATGGCCGCTCGCATCGCGGTGGCCGTGGCGACCGCGGTGCGTTCGGCAACGTTCCTAAGCGAAACGTCAAAGCATGGGAAGGTCTGCGAGAAGGCTACGCGCGCATCGTCGCAAAGTATCCGAAGCTCGACCGCAACAACCCGCCAGCGAGCCAGCTCGGCACGCTGGGCTCGGGAAACCACTTTATCGAGATCTGCTTGGATGAAGAAGAAGACGTTTGGTTCATGCTGCATTCGGGATCCCGCGGTGTCGGAAACCGAACGGGCATGCACTTCATTCAGCTTGCACAAAAGGACATGGGGCGTCATCTGCAGAAGCTTCCCGACAAAGACCTCGCTTATTTCGAGGAGGGGAGCGAGCATTTCGACGACTACTGGTTCGCGGTGGACTGGGCGCAGCGTTACGCCGCGACCAATCGAGATCTCATGATGGCGGCGGTAACCGAAGCGGTGCGCGACACGAAGCTCGTGCCGGCTTTCCGTGCGAAAGAGCAAGTCGTGAACTGCCATCACAACTACGTGGCGCGCGAGCGTCACTACGGGGACGATGTCCTGGTGACGCGCAAGGGCGCGGTCCGAGCCGGGCTCGGCGATCTCGGGATTATTCCTGGCAGCATGGGCGCGCGCTCTTTTATCGTTCGCGGCAAGGGAAACCCCGAGAGCTTCGAGTCGTGCAGCCACGGCGCCGGCCGCGTCATGTCGCGAACCGCGGCCAAGAAGACGTTCACGCTCGACGATCACGCCAAAGCAACCCAGGGCGTCGAGTGCCGCAAGGACGCGGGCGTCATCGACGAGACGCCGGCGGCGTACAAGGACATTGACGCGGTGATGGAAGCGCAGAGCGATCTCGTCGAGATCGTCCACCGCCTGAAGCAGATCGTTTGCGTGAAGGGTTGAGTACGATGGTACGCCCCATCATGATTGATGGTTCCCAGGGAGAGGGCGGAGGACAGATTCTCCGCTCTTCCTTGGCGCTTTCGATTGTGACGGGAGAGCCGCTCACGATCGAGAACATCCGGGCGGGTCGCAAGAAGCCCGGGCTTCTCCGCCAGCACCTCACGGCCGTGAAGGCGGCCGCTCGTATCTCGAACGCGCATGTAGAAGGCGACGCGATCTCTAGCATGGAGCTTTCATTCCACCCGCAAGCTGTGCAGTCGGGTACCTATCACTTTGCCGTCGGCACCGCGGGCAGCGCGATCCTCGTTCTCCAAACGATTTTGCCAGCCTTGATGTTGGCGGACGGTCCTTCTGAGTTGACGCTCGAAGGCGGCACGCACAATCCCTGGGCTCCGCCCTTCGAGTTTCTCACGCGAGCCTTCGCACCCACGATCGAGCGCATGGGGCCGCGACTGCATCTCGAGCTCGTGAAGCCCGGCTTCTATCCCGCAGGGGGCGGCCGGTTCACCGTGCGCATCGAGCCCGTGGCCGAGCTCAAAGGGCTCACGCTCCTTACGCGCGGCCAGGAAACGCGCCGTTCCGCGGAAGCGTTACTCGCGCACCTACCCGAGAAGATTGGCGAGCGCGAGCTCGACGTCTTGAAGCGCCGCCTCTCACTTCCCGCCGACGCGGCAACCTGCCGCGTCTTGTCCAACTCGGTGGGACCCGGCAACGCGCTCGTACTCACGCTCGAGTTCGAGCGCGCGGTCGAAGTGGTCTCGACGATTGGGCGCAAAGGCGTGAGTGCGGAGAAGGTCGCCAGTGAAACGGCCGATGTCGCCGAGGCGTTCCTAGCTTCAGAAGCCCCGGTTGGTGTGCATCTCGCGGATCAGTTACTGCTCCCGATGGCGATCGCGGGCGGCGGGGCGTTTCGTACCTTGGCGTTGAGCGAGCACGCGCGCACGAATATCGATGTCATCAAGCGCTTTCTCGACCGTCCCATCCGTGTACAAGAAGAAGGCGCAACGGTCGTCCTGCGCTTCGATTAGAACGCTAGAGAAGCCAGGCGGAGGCCGCTCGGAAGGTGACGAAGCTTGCCAGATAGGCGAGAGCGAACATGTAGCTGAAAGCGAATGCCGGCCACTTCCACGAGCCGGTCTCTTTCGCCATGATGACGATTGTGGAGGTGCATTGGAGCGCGAACACGAAGAACACGAGCAGCGACAACGCCACTGCGATGTTGAACACGGGCTCTCCCGTTTCGGGGTTGATGTCGCTTCGCAGCGCGCCGCGCAAACCGTCGAAATCGTCGGGGTCCCCCACGGCGTAGATCTGAGCGAGCGTCGCGACGATGACTTCGCGCGCCGCCAAGCTCGCGATGAGGCCGACTCCAATTTTCCAATCGTAGCCGAGAGGCTTGATGGCTGGCTCGATGGCGTGGCCGATATGTCCCGCGACGCTGACCTCGAGCTGCGTTTGCGCCGCCGCCTCGGGCGTCATCCCGGTTGTATCCGCACGCGGAAAGTTGAGAAGCGCCCAGACGACGATGGACGCGGCAAAGATGATGGTCCCCGCCCGTTTGATGAAGGCGCGCGCGCTATGCGCGACCTGCGTAGCCAATAGCTTCAACGTCGGCATGCGGTAAGGAGGAAGCTCCATGTAAAACGTGGAGATGTTGCCGCGCACGACCGTGGCCTTGAGAACGGCTGCCGCGCCGAGCGCCGTGATGGCTCCAAGAAGATAGAGCGCGAACATCACGAGGCCTTGCACGCCGATGAAGCCGCCGATAGTTGCCGCGGGGATGAAAGCCGCGATCAGAAGCGTGTATACGGGAAGCCGCGCGGAGCACGTCACGAAAGGCGCCACGAGGATCGTGGCGAGACGGTCCCGTGGTGACGGGATCGTGCGCGCTGCCATGATCCCCGGAACGGCGCAAGCCGAGCAGGAGAGCAGCACGACAAAGGAGCGGCCCTGGAGGCCCACCCACCCCATGATCCGGTCGACCACGAAAGCGGCCCGCGCCATGTAGCCCACGTCTTCGAGAAAGTGGATGAGCGTAAACAAGATGATGATCTGCGGCAGGAAAACGAGGACGGAGCCGACTCCAGCGACGATGCCGTCCGCCCAAAGATCTGTCAGAAGGCCCGGCGGCAGCACGGTACGGGAGAGCCGCCCCACTCCACCGAAGAAAGTCTCGATCCCGTCCATTGCGGGGACGGCCCAGGTGAAGATGCTCTGGAAGATGAGCACCATGACGGTGATGAAGACCAGGACGCCGACGAACGGATGGAGCAGCCAGCGATCGACGCGGTCGCTTCGGGTGTCGGGCTTGATCTTCGTCGCGCCTATGTCAGCGCAGACTTTGTCGACCCACAGATAGCGCGCCTCGGGCCCTTCACTTCGTGGAAACGTCTTTGAGCGCGACCAACTTTCCGGCTTTTCGAGTGCGCGGAAGACCGCGTCGATCCCCACACCGCGGTGACCGACCACGGGGAAGACCGGGGTTCCGAGCGTCTTGCTCAGCTTGTTGAAATCGATCTTGCCGCCGCGGGCGCGCATCTCGTCGATCATCGTGACGACGAGCGCCGAAGGAAGCTCGGCATGCGCTTCGAGCGCTTCGAGCACCATCGAGAGGCTTCGCTGAAGCGTGGTCGCGTCGACCACGATGAGAAGCGCGTCTGGCTTGCTGTCGAGCTCACCCTCGAGCACGCGCGCGACGACTTGCTCGTCGAGGGTCTCGCCCCGCAAGCTGTAGCTTCCCGGCAGGTCGAGTACGCTCACCGCACGGGCGCTCTTCCGCATCGCGCCTTCGCGACGCTCCACGGTGACGCCCGGATAGTTCCCGACTTTGGCGCGCGCGCCCGTCAGGGCATTGAAAATGGTGGTTTTTCCCGAGTTGGGCGCTCCGACCAACGCCACGCATATCGGCGAGACAGGGACGGCCGCGGTGGACATTCCGGGCTCAGGACATCAGGGGCTCGACGTCGATGGCAGCGATGTCGTTTCTGCGCAAGCAGATACGATAACCGCGGAGCTCGACCTCGAACGGACCGCCTAAAGGACCGCGCCGTAGCACGGAAACCGCCGTGCCCGCGACAAACCCGAGCTCCCGGAGCCGCAAAGCGACACCGCCATTCTTGTGAGCGAGGATCCGGCCCCGAAACCCGGGAGATTGGTCGCCCAGGGACACGGACGCGGCGGGTGCTCTGTCGTAGGTGGTGCTCATAAGTTAAACATGAAACCCAATTTCATATTCATAATGTACCGCGATCGGCTACCGGTGTCAACGCCGAACTGAAGATCGTCTGGAGCGGTCGTAGAGTGTTAATGTAGGGACGCGTGCACGTTCAGATGTCACCGAAACACCGCCTCACCCTGGTGCTCCCCGGAAGAATCAAACTGTTACTGGTTTGTCTATGGGTTGCCGGAGTGTCCGCAGCCGCGGCTGAGCAAAACATTGTGTTTGTCGACGGCAGCCGCATGGCGGTTCAGTCCTACGAACTCAACGGTGGAACCGTTGAGTTCACGACTACCGACGGGAAGCTCCGCGTGGTGCCGAGCACATACGTCGATCTCGCGGCCACCGGAGAGGCCAACGGCGGTGGCGCCTCACCTTTCGCGTCCCCCGCACCGGCACCGTTGCCACCATCACGCGCGCCTGAGCCGAAATCCTTGCCAACCGACACCCTGACGTCCGTGCCACTCATAACCGCTCCGGGCCCTGTGCGCGAGAGGCCTGCCGCCGCCGCACCAGATCTTCTGATCGACGGGCCCCCGGCACCGGAGCATCCGGAGGTCCTGACGCGCGACGGGCGAGGGCGAGCCACCCTGCGCGCGGTTCGTCTGAGCGAACCGCTCGACCTCGATGGGCGCCTCGAAGAACGCGTCTATACGACAACACCGGCCATTTCCGGTTTCATTCAGCAGGAACCTCTCGAAGGGCGACCCGCGACCGAGCAGACCGAGGTGTGGGTCTTTTACGACGAGTCGAATGTCTATTTTTCCGCGCGGCTCTGGGACTCGCATCCGGAACGCATCATTGCCAACGAGATGCGGCGCGACAACCGGAACATCGAGTTCAGCGGTTCTAGCTTCGCCGTCATCCTGGACACGTTCTACGATCGCCGAAACGGCTTTCTCTTCCAGACAAATCCCCTCGGGGCGCTCTACGACGCGCAGGTCACGGACGAGCGCAATACGAACAGCGACTGGAACACGATCTGGTATGTGAAATCGGGCCGCTTCGCCGAGGGCTGGACGGTCGAGATGGCGATCCCGTTCAAGTCGCTTCGATATCGCGCCGGCGCGACACAGATCTGGGGCATCAACTTCCGGCGCAACATCAAATGGAAGAACGAGCGAAGCTACTTGACCCCCATGCCGGCGGCCTTCAATCGCGAGGGGATCAAGAAGCTGTCCGTGGCGGCCGCCCTGGTTGGCATCGAGCCGCCGGCGAATTCGATGAACCTTGAAGTCAAGCCGTACGTGACGGGGTCCTCTTCCACCAACTTGGCGGCGGATGTTCCTTTCGAGAACCAGGGTGACGTGGACCTAGGCTTCGACGTCAAGTACGGGGTGACCAAGAGCCTCGTGGCTGATGTCACTTACAACACGGACTTCGCACAGGTGGAGGACGACGAGTCGCAAGTGAACCTCACGCGATTCGGTCTGTTCTTTCCCGAGAAGCGCGAGTTCTTTCTCGAAGGCCAAGGGATATTCAATTTTGGTGGCCGCCAATCCGGTCGGCGCGGAGGCTTCGGTGGTGGCGGCCAGACGGACACGCCGATCCTATTTTTCAGTCGGCGCATCGGTCTGAGCGGGAGCCGCGAGGTCCCCATTCTTACGGGTGGTCGACTCACCGGTAGAGCCGGTCCCTACAGCCTCGGGCTCTTGAACATCTCGACGCGTTCCGTCGACGAGGCGGGGATTCCGCAGACGAACTTCTCCGTCGTGCGGATCAAGCGGGACGTGCTCAGGCGAAGCACCATCGGCTTCATCGGAACCTACCGAAACAATAACCTCGACGGAACCGGGGCCAATTCAGCCTACGGGCTCGACGGAAATTTCTCCTTTTACGAGAATCTCAACATCAACGCCTTCTACGCGCGTACGGATACACCAAACGCGGTAGGAGGTGACACGAGCTATCGCGCTGCCGTTCGCTATCGGAACGACCTATACGGCTTCGACGCGGAACACCTCTTGATCGATCCGAGCTTCAATCCGGAGGTTGGGTTCGTCCGTCGCGACGATATCCGCAAGACGTCCGGATCGCTTCGCTATAGTCCACGGCCGCGAGGCATCGCCGCCATCCGCCAGTTCGAGTTCGAGGTAAAGTACAACTACCTCGAGACGACGGCCGGCGACCTCGAAACCAAGAAGTTCGAGCTCGAGGCGCGCACCCGCTTCGAGAGTGGCGACTTTTCGAACATCACTTACGACCGGAACTTCGAGTTTCTCTTCGAGTCCTTCGAGATTAGCGATGGCGTGACGATCCCGGTCGGCGGGTACAATTTCGATCGGCTTCGGGCCGGAGTCTTTTTCAGCAGCCACCGCCCCGTGTCCGGCTGGGTAGGAGCTGAGGTGGGAAGCTTTTTCGGCGGTACGAGAACCGAGCTCACCTGGCGCGGCCGCATCAACGTCTCCTCACGTTTCTCTCTCGAGCCAAACCTGTCCTTGAACTGGATCGATCTCGCTGAAGGTGCCTTCAAGACGAATCTGATTCGACTTCGCGCCACCTACACCATGTCGCCACGAAGTTTCGTGGGCGCGTTAGTCCAATACAACTCCGAAGCGAACAGCCTTTCGACGAACGTTCGTTTCCGCTGGGAGTACAGACCGGGGAGCGACCTCTTCGTCGTCTATAGCGACGGGCGCAACACCTTAACTCCTGGTTACCCGGGCCTCGAGAACCGCAGCATCGTCTTCAAAGTCACGCGTCTCTTCCGCTTCTAGCTCTCTTCGATCCAAAGGAGGTTGCCATGATGGCCTGCCACGCCCTGCTCGTACTCGTCGCCGCAACGGCCCTTTCACAAGCGGCGGGGGAGGATCGATCTTTCCCGGGCTTCGTGCTCTGGAAGCCCGACGTATTGGAGCGATCCATTGCGCGCTTGGACCGCGAGCTTTCTGACAAGGCTCTCGTTTACGAGACGATCGGCAACTACGAGAGGCACTCCGTGTACCTCGTTCTCCGCGGCAAGACGAGCACGGCGGAGATCCATGAAACGGAGGCGGACCTTTATGTCGTCCGCCGCGGGCGAGCCATTCTTCACTTGGGCGGGGAGCTCGTCGATGCGGAGCGCTTGCCTCGAAAACAGCTTCGCGGCTCCTCCATCCGCGGTGGCATCCAAAGAGAGCTGGGGCCGGGCGATGTGGTTCACATCCCCGTCGGAGTGCCCCACCAGCTCGTTTTGCCAGAGGGGGAGAGCTTTCTCTACGATTTGACGAAGTTCAACGAGGAGCCACTCGAATCTCCCTAGCCTCTCAGCTTTGGAGAGGAGAACTTGGCGCAGCTTATATCCCTTCGCGAGCGGCGCGATCCTGGCTCTGCTTAGCCTCTTCGTAGGAGCGATATTTTCGTAACCCGGGGGCACGGCGGTCGCGGTTGAACCGGTGTTCGCGAATTCCATGAGACCAAAGGCTAGACGAAGGTTCTCCGGGTCGAGAGGTTGTCTTGGCGGCGGCCCAGGCATATCTTCGACCGAGCGGAACTTTCGTACAGCCACTACTCGTCCCCTTCCTCTAGCTTGAATCGCTCTCGAATCGCCTCCGCATCGATCCGATCCTGTGGTCGAACAGTGCTCTTCTTCATGCGGTAGAGCTCGATTGTAGTGGCACCAAGGTCGCTGGTCCATCGTCGCTCGCCCAACCCCAGCGAGCAGGGTGCGATGGCTCGGTCCGGGCATCTTGTCGGCAAAGATCCGCTTGCCTCCGCATGCTCCCCAGTTGCAGGCCATCGGGGGTAAGATGCCCAGACTTGGGAGGTTCTGATGTATCGACTTAAGATTGATTTGCACTGCTCGAACATCACCGCCGGGCTGCTGCTGGCGCTGTTGGCCCTGTTGGTAATGTCAGCTTGCTCGGGCCCGGCTCCCGAACAAGCGGCTGAAGAGCCGGTGACCGTCACCGTGTACGAGGGCGCGCGGCTCATCGTGGGCGACGGGCAGGTCATCGAGAACGCCACCTTCGCCGTCGACAACGGTCAGTTTGTGGCCGTCGGCGCGGCCGGCGAGGTGGACGTGCCCGCGGGCGCGAAACGCGTAGATCTGACCGGCATGACCGTAATGCCTGCCATCGTGGATGCCCACACGCACCTTAGCACCACGCGTGAGGCGCTCATCGAGGATCTAGAGCGTCGCGCGTATCATGGCGTTGGCGCGGCCATGAGCTTGGGGCATGATGGCGAGGGTGCGCCGCTCGAACTACGCGGCGAGGTCATACCAGGCGCGGCGCAGTACCGGTCGGCCGGGCGCGGCATCACGTCGCTCGAGCCGGGACGCTCGGAGGTGCCCCACTGGGTCACCACCGAGGAAGAGGCCCGGCAGGCCGTTCGCGACGAAGCGGCCCGGGGCGTTGACATTATTAAGATCTGGGTCGACGACCGGAACGGGCAGTACGAGAAGTTGAGTCCCGAGCTCTACGGCGCGATCATCGACGAGGCGCACCAGAACGGCTTGCGGGTCACCGCCCATATCTTCGCCCTCGAGGACGCGAAAGGACTCCTGCGAGCGGGCATCGATGCTTTTGCGCACGGCGTCCGCGACCAGGACGTCGACGACGAGTTTGTGGCGCTCGTCAAAGAGCGCCCGGATGTGGTGTTGGTGCCGAATATGCCCAATCGCGGCGTGCCCACGGACCTCGATTGGTTGAGTGGCTCGATGCCAGCCGCCGAGCTAGCTGAAATGCAGGCCGCGGCTACCGAGCGGCCGGAGGCGCAGGCTGCGTTCGCCATTCAAGCGCGCAATCTAGTGCGGCTCAGCGAGGAGGGTATGCGCATCGCCTTCGGTACCGACGGCAATAATCCCTGGGCCCCGCACGTCGAGATGGAGGATATGGTCGCGGCCGGGATGACACCCGAGCAGGTGCTCGTTGCTGCCACGCGCAACGCTGCAGACGTGGCGGGCCTAACCGGTATCGGTACGGTTGAGGTTGGCAAGAGCGCAGACTTCGTTGTGCTCGAGGCGAACCCACTTGACGACATCACTAACACGCGGCGAGTCTCGGCGGTGTACTTGCGCGGGGAAGAGGTTGACCGCGACGCCTTGAGCGATCGTTGGACGGCCCAGAGCGCGGAGTAACGCCACGGCGGGCCGACGCCGGAGCTCAATACTCGTAATCAAGCGTCGCGGCTGTTCGATTCCGTATGGCTAGCATGCCGCCCAGGCGGATAGGACCGCTATATCTCTCATGATTTCATATGCTTGAGGAGACCCGCCAACGGCGAACGAGGCTGCGTAATTTTCAAGGATGAGGCCTCATGCCGCCGATTATCTTGCCGATTGTAGCTTCAGGAGCCGTGTACGAGCTCGCGGTCCCGGGACCGGTTTGAAGAAAACAAGCAAGAGCATGAAAGCCAGGGTCAGCAAGGCCTATCGATCCCTCGCGACGCGGTACGACAATCAAGGCATCCGCACCAAGCTCTTTGTGGCTCTGGCCGGGCCGCTCGCCTTCGTCGCGATTATCGGACTCCTTTACAGGAGCAGTGTTGACACCCTTGTGGAGACCTCGCGATGGGTGGAGCACACACAAGATGTGATCGCGCGTGGTCAAGAGCTAGGCAAGCTGATGATCGACATGGAGACCGGTGAGCGGGGCTTTCTGATTACCGGCAAGGAGATTTTTCTCGAGCCTTTCGTCGACTCCCAGGGAGTGTGGAATCAGAAGATGTCCGCGCTCCAGCAGCTCGTAAGCGACAACCCAAGACAGGTTGATCGCCTCAATGCGATTGACGCTTTGGAAAAGAGCTGGCTCGAGAAGGCTGCCGCGAGGGAAATCGATCTGAGGCGAACGGTTCCAGAGCCAGATAAGGGCCTGACCTACATGCAAGAGGTTCTGCGGCGGAAAACCGGCAAGGACATCTTGGATGAGTTTCGCGTGATTCTGGATGACCTCAACGAGGATCTCGACAAGTCGAAAAACACCAAGGCTCTAAACTTGCTGGTTGCCATCCACAAAGCAATGGTGGACCAAGAGACGGGAGAGCGAGGCTTTCTTATTACGGGAGCCGATGACTTTCTCGAGCCTTACTTCCGAGGACAACGGGATTTGGCGAAGAGCCTGAGCGTACTGCGGATGATCGTGGGAGCGGGGCAGTCCAGAGAGGAGCGACTCGAGCGGATCGCCTCGATTGAGGCTCGAATTGAAGAATGGCGGACGAGTGTCGCCAACCCCAACATCGTTCTGAGGCAAGAGGCTGACAAGATCATAGAAGGTGTAGAAGGTGTAGAAGCAATAGCAGGGCTGCAGACTGAAATCGTCAAGGCAAGGGGCAAAGAGATCCTCGACGGGATTCGTGCCGAGTTAGCCGTTCTCGGAACGGGCTTCAGTAGAGCTCAAAACACAACAGGACGAGGCTACGTGTTGGCTCTCACCCGAGAGATTGTACAGGAAGAGTCGAGTCTGAGAGGGTTTTTGCTCAACGGTGATGACGCGGAGCTGGCCCGCTATCGGGCCGGCGGAAAAAGGGTGGCTGAGGGCCTAACCGCCCTGAATGAGCTAGTTAGTTCCACTCACAGCCAGGCAGAGTTGCTAGAGAGAATCGCAGACCTGGAGGCCAAAGCTGACCAATGGAGGCGGCAAGCTGCCGAACCAGAGATCTCCGCAAGACGAGAGATCCTCGAGTCTGGTGCGAGTCCCATTGCCCGGGGACAGCGGATCCTTCGAGAGAGCGCTAATAGCTCCGAGCTAGAGCAAGTTCGCTCCTTGCTCGAGGAGCTATCGCGAGCCTTTGCCACTGCGAAGCTCACGAAGGAAGAACTTCTCACTGCTCGCTTGGCCGCCGACGTCGAAGAGATCCAGCGTGGTCTGATCCAATACATGTTCATCGGCGCAGGCGAGCTTGACGCGATTCGCGAGGCGGATATCGCGGCCAACCTGCTGCTCGCTCGACTCAGTTCTGAGTTGCGCGTTCCCGCGAGCGAGCAACGTTCACAGATCGTCGCGATGATCGACGCGATTCGAATCAACAAGCGCCTCTGGTTTGATAGTCAGGTCGAAATTGCGAGGCGGGAAAGGGAAACAGAAAGCACGCGTGGGCAGAGTAGGCTGCAGGTCATTCAGGAAGTGCTGGTTCAAGCCCGGGGAAAGACCCTTTTGGACGAAATGCGCGTTCTGTTCGATGAGGTGGCGACGGGCTTCGTCGATGCTCAGCATCTTCGAGGGGAAGGGATGATCTTGGGCCTTGCGCGAGACATGGTAGACATGGAGACCGGTGAGCGTGGCTTCCTGATCACTGGAGAAGAGTCGTTCTTGGAGCCTATGCGCGCTGGCCAACAGAGATTCACCGAGGGAATTCCCAAACTTCAATTGCTGATCTCCCAATACCATGACACCTCAGGGATCGTGGCAGCTCTTGACAAGATCGAGGAAGAGGGCGCCCGCTGGCGCGCAACATATGCACAGCCGCTCATATCCAAACTTCGAGCGGGAGAGCTCTTTGGAGATGACTGGTCCCTCGAGGCAGGATACATCTTCATGGACCGACTCACCCATCAGATGGGACGACTCGAAACAGCCTTCGAGGAGTCGAATAAAGAGTCAGGCACGGTTCTGGTTGAGGCGCTGCGAACGAGCCTCGCAGACCAAGAGACCGGGCTCAGGGGCTTCTTGTTGACGGGCCGAGAGTCCTTCCTCGAGCCCTATGAGTCAGGTCGCGCAGCTCTGGCAGACCATGTCGCCGAGCTTCGGGCTCTTGCGTCTGTAACGTTCGACAAAGAAGCCATGTCGAGAAAGGTCGAGGAGCTACGGCTGCTAGAGGCTCGCTGGAAAAAGGACGCTGCGGAACCAGAGCTCGCGCTGCGGCGGCGGGTCAATGTGTCCGCTGCATCCATGGCAGACGTCACACGTTTGATTGAGGCAGAGACGGGCAAGAACATCATCGACCAGCTCAGAGCACATCTCACGGAATTCATTGCTGTCGAAACCGATCTCATGACAACCCGACAGCAATCGTCTGAGACCGCTGCTGCTCGGGCGACCTCGCTCGCTACGCTAGGAACGGTACTGGCGCTAATTCTTGCACTCGGTGTGGCTTACTTGGTCTCGAGCTCCATCGTGAACCGGCTTCAGAATCTCCTTGGTGCAACCCAGCGTGTGGCAGAAGGACAGTACGACGAGAAGATTGCGATCGACAACGACGACGAAATCGGCGAGCTCGGCGTTTCTTTCAACCTCATGACTCGATCCCTCGAAGCGACGCGCGCCGATCTGTTGCGAGCCACCTCTTCCAAAGGCCACTTCCTGGCCAACATGAGCCACGAAATTCGCACGCCTATGAATGGGATCATCGGCATTCTCGATCTGCTCCAAGATACAAAGCTAGACAAGGAACAACGCGGGCTTCTGGACACCATGCAGTCATGCGGGACCAGCTTGGTCACCATCATCAATGACATCCTCGACTACAGCAAGCTGGAATCGGGGCAGATGCTCTTTGAAAGCAGGGATGTGAATCTGAGAAAGCTGGTACAAGACGCCATCTTCCTTTACTCCGCTCAGGCCTTGAAAAAGTCCATTGTTGTGCGGTCAGAGGTGGCGCCCGAGGTTCCAGAAGCCGTCGTTTCAGACCCGGTGCGCCTCGGACAGATTCTCCACAATCTGCTCAGCAACGCCGTCAAATTTACCGAGGAGGGGCACATCTTGCTTTCGGTGCGGGTAGTTTCTATCGAGGACCAGCAAGCGACTCTCCGCTTCGAGGTCAGGGATTCCGGTATCGGAATGCCCCAAGACGTGCTCGAGAAAATCTTCGACGACTTCGTGCAAGCTGATACGTCGACGACGCGACGTTTTGGAGGTACGGGCCTGGGCCTTGCAATCACGCAGAGACTCACCAAACATATGGGCGGGCGCATCTGGGCCGAGAGCAAAGAAGGTCTGGGGAGCTCCTTCTTTTGCGAGATTTCTCTGCCCGTTGCCGAGGCTGTGCCAACGCAAACCACAGAGCACAGACCGTCTCCAGAGGGCAAGCCACTAGAGACAGTGAAGACGGAAGCACCTGCCCAAGCCGAGGACAGAGTTTCGGAGTCTGCGCAAGGCTTGAACATTCTCGTGGCTGAGGACAACCCGATAAACCAGAACATCACGCGCGCGCTGCTGCAAGCCTTGGGACACCATTGCACCATCGCAGAGGACGGGCTCGAGTGCCTGCGCGAACTGGAGCAGAATGACTACGACCTGATTCTCATGGATGTTCAGATGCCAGTGATGAGCGGCTTAGAGGCGACGGAACGCATCTGCCAGGAGCGAGGCGAGAAACGGCCTCCCATTATCGCGCTCACGGCCAACGTCTCGCCCCAAGATCAGGCCCCGATACAAGGCGGCGGGGATGGATGGCTTCATTTCCAAGCCGACGACGCGCGACAACATCACTCAGGAGATCGCCAGACTAAATATCGTCAAGCGGGACAAAAGCAGTCATACGGTTCGGCTGGCAAGTCAGAAGACGCCTGCTATGGACCCTCGACTGATGATGCTGATGGACGACCAACCTCTAGAGCACGAGTCCGTGGAACGCGCTCTGCGTGACAGCGACTGGCGTCTGGAGTCTGTCGAATCGGGAGAGCAGGGGCTCAAACGCCTCAAGTCTTTAACGCCCGCGATAATCTTCGTCGATCAAAACATGTTAGCGCTCAACGGCATCAGCACCATCGAAGAGATTCGCAAGCGGGCTCACCTGGATCAAACCCTGGTGTTCTTGTGCACTGCCGGCAATGCCACATCCAGCATGGTGGCCAAGCTCGAGCGGCTCGACGCCGAGTATTATCCCAAAGATCAGCTGTGGCGAGACAAGCTACTCCCGCTGCTAAATGAGCTCTTTGGCGACGACCAGAAGCGCCTGGCCGGCTAGGCCTGGGCGCGGCTCTCCGGAGCTCCCAATTCTTTGTGGATTGGTGGGTCCTACTATTTCCAGCCGATGCGTTTCAGAAAGGGCTCGAAGCGGGGATCTTCGGCAAGCGGACCGCCATAGGTTTGCGGCCAGACTCGCGTCGTCACCAGGACGGGGTCGCGGTCCTCGTACCCTTGCTCGAGGAGAGCGAAAGCCTCGTCATTTCTGCCCAAAGCACATTGAATGAACGCGAGGCAGCAGGGAGATACGTAGTGTTGTTTCATCCGCGCCATCAGCTCTTTGAGGATGGTCTCTGCCGCTTCAGTGTTCCCGGACGACGCCTGGATCCAGGCGAGCTCCATGACGACCACGACATCTCGCCGTGACAAAACGGCCGCGTGCTCGAGGGCCGTAATGGCTTCCGGATAGTTAGATTCGGCCGCGAAGGCAAGGCCGCGGCAACGGTGCAAGAGGAAATAGGTCGGATCGCGCTCGATCGCAGCCTCGAGAAGAGGGATCGCTTCGGGCGATCGCCCTGTGGCCCATAGAATGAAGCAGAGCATGCCCGTGGCGTGGCCGTCCAACGGATCGATGGCCACTGCACGCTGGGCTTCGCTGACGGCCTTGTCGGCTTTGCCCTCCACCAGCATCAAATAGAAGCCGTACATGTAGTGAGCGGCGACGTAGCTCGGGTTGAGCTCGATGGCCCTCTCGAACGCACGCGCGGCTTCTGGCCAATCGCGGTCGTACACGAAATTGACGTAAGAGAACGAGTAGTGCGCTTCGGCGAGGGTGCTGTCGAGCTCGAGAGCTCGCATCGCGGCCGTTTTTGCTTTCGGCATGATCACGCGTGGATCTCCGCCATAACCGAAGCCCAGCATCCCATAGGCATCCGCCGCTCCGGCGTGGGCAAGCGCATAGCCTGGGTCGACGGAGACGGCTTTCTCGAAATATTCGAGCGCGCGATGAAGCTCGCGACGGTTCCAAAAGAAACGTCCCTGCAGGTAGAGCTGATAGGCATCGAGATTCTGCGTCGTCGGTTTGACGAGCGGCCCGTCCTGCTGAACGAGAATCACTTTCAACCGCTCGACAATCGTCGTGGCAATCTCGTCTTGTATCCCGAAGACGTCGCCCACGTCCCGATCGTATCGCTCGGACCACAAATGGTATCCGTCAGCCACGTTGATGAGCTGTGCGGTGATGCGAAGCTTGTTCCCCGCTTTTCGAACGCTACCCTCGAGCACCGCGTCGACGTGGAGCTTCGCGCCGACACGGCGGCGGCGACTAGCACGGAGCGCTGGGTCGAGATTCCCGAGCCCGTTCTCGACGTGTACAAGCTCTGGCGCCCCACGCCACTCATTCGGGCTCGACGCCTGGAAAAACAGCTCGATACGCCTGCGCATATTTATTACAAGTACGAGGGCGTCTCGCCGGTCGGCTCACACAAGCCTAATACTGCCGTGCCCGAGGCTTTCTACGTGAAAGAAGAAGGCGCTACCGGTATGGCCACTCTGACGGGAGCGGGGCAATGGGGCAGCGCCCTTGCTATGGCATGTCGATTTTTCGACCTGGAATGCCATGTCTACATGGTGCGGGTGTCCTACGACCAGAAGCCTTATCGGCGGATTCTCATGGAATCGTACGGCGCCCACGTCTTTCCGAGTCCTTCCGATTCGACCGAGTACGGGCGTAAACTGCTCGCCGAAAACCCGAACCATCCCGGGTCTCTTGGTATCGCTGCTTCCGAATCGATGAATGCCGCCGCGAGTCTGGGAGGGAAGTTCAAGTTGGGTGCGGGCTCCCTCCTGGGGCCCGTATTGATGCACCAGACGGTCATCGGGCTCGAGGCGCTCGAGCAGTTCGAGCTGGCCGGTGAATACCCGGATGTGGTGATTACGTGCAATGGCGCCGGAAGCAATGTCGGCGGCATGACGTTCCCTTTTCTCCACAGAAACTTCACCGAAGGAAAGAACACGCGTGTCGTCGCCGTGGAACCAACGGCTTGCCCGTCACTGACCAAAGGCAAATATGCGTTCGACTACGGTGATACCGGCAAAACGTTTCCTATAATGAAAATGCACACGCTCGGCAGCAACTTCCTGCCGCCGAGTATCCACGCCGGTGGACTTCGCTATCACGGCATGTCCCCCCACGTGAGCGCTCTCTACGAGCACGGTGACATCGAAGCCGTCGCCGTCCCCCAGCTCGCGACGTTCGAGGCCGCGCTCCAGTTCGCGGGAGCGGAAGGGATCCTGCCGGCTCCGGAATCCGCGCATGCCGTGCGGGCAGCGATCGACGAGGCACTGCGATGCAAGGAGAGTGGAGAGACAAAGGTCATCGCGTTTCTGCTCTCGGGACACGGTCACTACGATCTTGCAGCCTACGACGCGTACTTGAACAAAGAGCTGGAGGATTACGAATATCCGGAGGCGGCAGTCCGAGAAGCCATGGAGCAGCTACCAGAAGTGCAAGTGCATGCGAGGTAGCGCGCTCTAGGACGAAACGCGCGCGGTCCGTTTGGCGGGCTGAAGGTCGAGCCCTTCAGCCCGCCGCGTAGAAAATGGACTCAGTAGCGTGATGACGTAAACATGACGTCGGCGAGAGCCCAGGCTTTACGAAATCGCCCTTCGACGGCGCGTTGTGGGCGTAGGACGGCATCATGTAATTGTCAGCGCCCCTCTCCGCGATTTAGCGCTCGTAGACCACGACCGCATCAATATTAGAGTCGACGGCCTTCTTGTATTGCCCCACCTGGAGATAAATGTGTCCCGGCATGTGCTGTAAGTGGGCGACGCCAGGCATCGAAGCGCCGAGTCGATCCGCGAACGGGACGGCACGGTCGGGATTCGGCGAGGCTTCGACGGTGTGGATGTAGTAGTGGGTCGCGCCCGAGTGGTCGGGATTGCGCGCGCGCACCGATTCGAGGCGCTCCACCGTTTCTTGGGTGCCCTTGCGTGGATCGCCCTGTTCATCCCAGTAGTTCTACCGGTGGGTGTTCATGATGGATGCGGCCGATAGAGTCGCCGCATCGAGATCGTCGTAAAGCTTGACGTCCGGCGCCGTCGTCGCTTCCGAACCGTTGGCGATGGTACCTGCCAACAGCAGACCAAAAGTTGCCACGAGTACTGTGCGTGGTCGCATGGATCGAAGCTTTCTTCTGATTGGAACGAAGACGACGCGCCTTCGTCACCGCACTTTTACAGCAGGTTTTTGAAGTGCTTGCTCTTGACTTTGAATCTCTTGGTTTCGCCATTGTCAGCGACGATCGTGACGAAGAACTCTCCTTTTTTGTCGCGCGCCGATAGCTGCATCAACTGGCCCAAATCGAAGCTCGCGACTAGAGGACCCATGTCGACGAGCTCTCCCGACGGCGCACGAATTTTGTCCGAGATGCGCCTCGTGCGCAACGGTTCGATCTGCGCGGTCACTTTCTTGTTTGCAGAGACCATGCTCACCGTTAGGACAGCATTCCCGTAGGCACCTTCCCTGACCTCTTGCGGAACGCTCGAGTGACAAACCACACGAACGACCGGTTCGAGGAGCCGCTCGGTCAGATGTCGAGGCAGCAACTCCTTCCCTCTCATCGCTGCGTCCCGAGACAGTTTTGCGATCCACCCATAAGGTGTGTAGATCTCGACGCCGAAGCCGGTATTCTTGAGGTTCGTCTGATGCTGCATGAAGTTGTTATTGCGGTTCGAATCGTCCCGCATCCCGCCGAAATTGGAGCCCGCCGCTCCCAAATACAATCGGGGTAGTTTCTTGGAAACGTCTTTACCGACAGCAAGCGCCTGAGCGATGTCCTCGTCACTGAGGGGGTGGGTAATTGCGAGCTCGTCTTTCGCGACTGGTGGCACGACGATCATAACGGCGAGGGCAATGGGGACGATCAAGGAGAGCATGCTTAACCTCCTGTGTCGCAAATTAGCAAACACCGAGCTAAGACGCAAATTTTCTTCTCCTTGGTGATTTGTCCCGGTACCATAGCCACGACCGCTACCGCTGCTAGGACTTTCTACTCGGTCTGGACTAAGTTGGACTCGCGAAGACGATCCGCCGAAACGTAGTAAACGGGAAAGGCTCGGAGACATGATCATCGGAGCGTCGGTATTGATCCATGACTCCCTTCCCAAAGCCGCGGGCTTCACCGGAGTGGTCTTGGGCGGAGCCGCAGCTTCAACTGCGTCTGGACGCAGTTCCACCGCGGGCACCGGCTTGGACGGTTCACGAGGTACCGGCAGCTTGCGCATGGTCGATGGGACGTCCGGCTTGGGTGCAATCTCGGCAACCAGCTCCTCGATCTTCCGTTTGGTCTTATGCTTCGCCCGAGCCAGGAGGTCATCGCGATTCGCCTCGGTGAGAACAGGCGCCAGCTTGGCAATGACGCTCAAGTGTAGGCGACCATCCTGAAGCATCGGTAAAATCGCCGGATGCTTACGCGGCACGAGCAACCCCGATGCGCAAATAAGTTTCGGCCTCCGACAAGTGCAGCCTGTCATCTCTCAGTGCAGTAGACGAACATCGACGGCGACGCCTCGGTGCGAGCATATAACCGACGCCGGTCGACTTCGCCGATATGCGCGACCAGCTCGGCCTCGACGCGCCGCGACTCTTTCAAAATCTGCGACAGCTTCGCCGACGTCCGTATCGCGTGACGGTCGCCTCGTTGCGTTCAGGGGAAACGCATCCAGAGACCCGAAGTGAACGTCCCATGAGAGAGGCAACCAGAACGACGCATCCGGGTCTTGGTCGAACGGCTGGAGCTCGACATTCTCGATACCGGCCCGACGATAGTGGTCGACCGCCCATCGGATCGTCTCGCTGCTCGAAGGAAAACATGAGCGTCGTGGACACGGCTCTCCGCCGCGAAGCTATTTGGGCGGCCCCCGAGCCTCGTCCTCGAGAATCCGGGCGCCTCGCAGAATCCCGCCCATGGCGTAATTGGCCTCGTGGCAAGCGTATTCGTACATGCGGTCGCTCGTCGCTGGCCACACATACTCGCCGCTCCACTTCGTCGACCAAATTGCCGGGTCGTCGACCGTGAACTGATAGAGCAGCGTGTCTGCGTCGAGGCGTGTGAAACGCTCGACAATATGTAGGTCGCGGGACGCGCCATTGAGCGCAGGCGTGTCGTTGAAATTCGTCGTGTCGACGACCAGTGTGTCTTCTTCCCAATGGCCGACCGAGTCGCCCATCCAGCCCCGGATCTCGGGCGGTGCATGCTCCGCGTTCATCCGCACGATGCGCGCATCGTGCACCATCTCCACGAGGATCATCACGTAGTCCTCGGTCTGCACGATCCGCTTGAGGTTGTTGTATAGCACCGGCAGCATGGGGGGACCGGACGTGGAACCGAACCCCAGCAGGCAGCGTTCGGCGAGGGGTCGAATCTCGGGGTCATCGTAGGGGCCCGGTGCGTCCGGGCCGTTCTCTTCGACCCACCAGGCGGTGCCCGTGTTCTCTCGAAAGAGGGCTAGACGCGCCATCGCAGCCTTACGACCCGACGGCGTCAAGGGCGGCCGTCGTCCGTTTGGCGGATCGACGATGATCGACGTCCGGAACCGCCCGTCGATCTGAAACGCCGCGGTCCCGCGGTCCATCCAGAAGGTGTTGTAAGCACCGACATTCCCAGCTGCGCCGCTGGAGCCGTCCCCTCCTACTGGGGGGGCCTCATTCGGTACGGCGTTGATATCGTTTCGCTCGGCGGGGATATCGAACGACTCAGCGATGGCTTGAGGCTCCCGTTCTTCGATCGCCGCCGCTTCTTCCTCGGTCAGGAACAGCGTGTTGCCGTAGCGTTCGGGGCGCTGCAGGGGAGTTAGCGTGGCCGTGTCATAGATGCCTGAGAGATCTGGCCGACCATCTGCCATCCGGGGAATGTCGGCGCCTGTTTGCTGCGCGAGCGCCGCCGGAGCCACCCAAACGAGCGCGACCGTGAAAGCACCCATGAACGCGAGGACTCGATTGCGCATCACACCCTCCATCTCTTCTCCACGCCACGTCGCATTCTACCCCCGATCGGGCCCGGGCGGCGAGCGCATGCTCTATCCCGAGTTCCGAGAAGCTGGGTGACATAGCCTGACGACAAATATCTCGCTCCGGCAGGCGTTCTCGAAAGCGTGGTCAGGTCCGATTGCTCGCAGCGGAGTACTTGAAAGGGCCGAGCAAATCGCGTTCGAAGGGGGAGCGACCACGATGACGCTGCACGTGTTCCAGACGAACCAGCGCGCGGTAGCGTTGTATGAACGCAGGGGCTATTCCGCGGAGTGGATCCGCTACATCAAACCGCTTCGCGGAGGGTAGAGCTCCTAATTCCGGTGATTCGCAGCTACGACATCTCCCTGGACGGTGAGAAGCAGCACGTGCCTGCCGAAGACTGACCCAGTCGCTCCGGTCGGCGCCCTTGGACCACTCCCAATATCGCCGGTTTTCACTCCGCGCTGGCCACCGTCACCGCAAACGGCACCGACAATGCTTTTTCTAACGTGAAGCGCCTCTCCGCCTTGAACCACGCGCCGGTGCTCGATTGAGCTTCTCTCTCGATCTTGAGCGTATCGCCGTCACGGGTCACTTCACGGGAGCCGGTCACGGACGCACCACTTCGTCCGGTGATGGTCGTGTCGGTGGTGCGTTGATTCCCTTCGGTCCGTTGCGTCGAGTCGACGGTGCGGCCGCGCCGGGTCGTGCCACTCACGTTGCCGTCCGGCCGTGAGTAGCGCACCGAGCCGCGTGAGCGGTTCCTCCTCCGCTGGGCAAGGGAAGGGCGTGAACCAGGCGCTGTTCTCGTACAGGTAGCTTCCCGACTCACGGGTTCGGAATAGCAGGCCCCTGGCGGTGGCCTTGCCGACGGCCACCGCATCTTCGAGGATTACTTGCATCCACGCATCGGGCTCGAAGGGTTTGCCCTTCTGAATGCCGATGCTGGCGAGAGAGCCCCGCAGCTCTGGGTCGATAAAGCCTATAGCTCACGATCGATCACCGTATGAAGCTCCTCGTAGAACTGGGAATTATTCGCATGGATGGTATTGAACGCGACCGTGGAGCCGTTGATGAACTCCATCGCGCGCGGGTTTTGCGCCTGCGATAAAGGATAAACTTTCAGGCTCTCGCGAAACATCTGCGATGCCACGTCAGGCTTACCGTCCACCAGGAAGCCCCTGAGGATGAGCCAGTTGATGTAAGACGGCGAGCTCGCGGTGAAGTAGCCTTCCGGAACCTCGCCCACGTATCCGAGCGGAAGGATCAGATAATTGCCACCTTAACCCTTATCCGGTCCTGGGAAGCCCATGACGAACCGAAAGAACGCATCGTTCACGGTGCCCGGACCGCTTCCAGGCGGGATCTCCACCACGGTCGGTCCATCGCGGTCTAGATCCAGGACCACCGAGGCGTACACGGTGTCTGTGTTGCCGGTGAGGAAGAGGGGGTTCGAATCCATCAAGCGGTCCAGGAGCACGACCTGGTTGGACCGCGTCGCGCCCATCTCCACCATGCCGCGTCGTATGGCCTCGATCGACGAGGCAGGAATGAAATTCAGAAATGCTTCGACCCCGCGCATGAAATCCAAGTTGTCATAGACTTTCCACCGTCTCGTCGCTGGGTAGCCCATCGAAAAACTCCAGAGTTCCGATCCGGGTCTCCACCTTGTCCGGCGTCATGATCTCGGGGGGGATTCTGTTGTTGTAGCCGTCCGTCGGCTGCGCATTGGCGTCATCCATCGTGCACCCGACGGAAAACCACAACGCTGCCGCTAGGCTAGAGTCAGAACGAAAACCATCGTGCCTGCCAAAGCATTTTCTTGTCTCCCAGAATCATTACCTACATTGGCTCAAAGGTGGCGACGACCCAAGTGTAATAGATGCGCGTCGTGGCCTCGAAGCCCGAATCGGTGCCTACGAAGAGCCACACCGACCCGCTGCCATCGGTCTCAACTTGGAGCGCCTCGAGTCCGCTGGATAGTTGCTTCAGCTCCCACCGCCGAGGCTCGCCGCATGGGACCGTGTTCGCCACATCGCCGATAGCGAGGGCGTTCTCGCCACCGTTGGTTTGCATTCCCTTGGCGACGTTCATGCGCCAGTCCGCGCCGACCATCACGGCTTGAGGCTCGCTTGTGGAGGCGCCGGCCTTGACGGTCACGCCTTCGCCGGGTGCGCCGCCGACTCCGACGCATCCGTTCTCGACGTTGGTCGCGATCTCGACGTCGAAGCGCACCGCGTAGCGCCGATTGGCGTCCAGCCCCGCCACTTGACCCTTGTAGTACATCCAAAGGTCGTCGCTGTGGTTGTTCCCCGAAATGTATTGAGCGTTCTGGGATGTATTCAAGGGCGCGCGCAGGGCGCGATAATCCGCTTCGAGCTCGAAGAAGGCTTCCTCGCCGATGGGATAATCCGCGAAGCCGCCAACCCAACCTTGGGTGCTCTGCGTGAAGTCGATGCGCACCGTGTGAGGGTCATCGTTTTTGCAGCCTGCGAGGAGTGTAAGAAGAGACAGACAAAAGGGCCAGCCATGTAACACCATTGAGTAGAACCTACCGACCATGACGAACTACTTCGGGAAAAGAAATTGCAGCTGGAGTCTGAGCTGCCACTCGGGTCCGAAATCTGGTTTCACAACGTTTGCATAGGCACTGACTTGTGCGTTCAACGGTTGATTCCCAACCCTGAAAATCTTGCCCACACCACCACCAAATGGCACCGTCCACCGGTTATCACTATCCGCTTCCCAATTGGCTGTGATGATGGGCGCGAATGTCAGGTACCATCCTCCCGGCATGTTGTAGTTAACAAAATACTGCCACGTAAAAACGTTGACATCATTGTCACCTGAGCCCGCAACCGACCATACATTGCTGAACAACGAGCCGATAACCCAAGGGCCGCGCATGGTCAGGAGAACCGTCGATGGACCCACTCCCCACTTGTTCGACCCGAGTGCGTCGTCTGTTGCCGTAGGAAAAAGGAGTACCGGACCGGCGCCCCAAATAATCTTCCCCGCTTTCTTGGGCGACATAAATGCGCTGAATGTCGTGTCCCCCAGTCCGGTGGCCCGATCCGGCTCAGCGGTCAGGGGAGGTTGTGAGGTCACCGGCACAATCGTGCGGGTAACGAGATTCCAGTTTTCGCCTAGCGAGAGGGGCCAAACGGGCTGGATATTGAGAATGTTCTGGGTTTCGTCGGCCGGGCCAAAGTTGAAGTTGGTGTTGTTTTGAAAGGGAAGGCTGATTAGATCGCTAATCGGGTTTTGTGAGGCCTTGGCGAGGTCTTCCTGGCTGTAGACCAGACTCGTCACCGAGACCAGGAATACCAACAGTGAGGCGATAGTGATTCTTTGCATTTCCTACTTTACTTCTTTCACTTCACGGGGATCACGCTGCTTCCCCGAGCAAAAAAGAAGGATGCGTTGAGCCAGTGGCTTCTCACGCTCGAGCAGGACTACGCGGAGCGCATCCGGCCGGTCGACACAGAGACCGCACGAGTCCGGGGCTCGCAGTGAAGCTGCCACCAGCGGCCGTTGACGTAGGGACGCACCGATGTGGGCGTGATTGTGCCATTGATACTTTCGACACAGAGCATAGACTCTGTACCCGAGTACCAGGTCAACCAACCTTTAGGCTAGAATTGCAGCGATCATGGGACAAAAGGAGCGCTTTCTAGCCGGAGAGCTGGCCGCTCGAGTAGGGGTCAACCGCGAGACGCTGCGCTATTACGAGCGCCGCGGGCTTTTGAAACCGGCACGCCGCACCGCGGCCGGCTATCGAATCTACGATGAGGAATCGGCGGCTCGGCTGCTCTTTATCAAACGAGCGCAAGGGTTCGGGTTCTCGCTGGAGGAAATCCGCGGCCTACTCAGGATGAAACCTGCGAGTCCTCGGAGCTGCACACGGGTCATGAAGATGCTCGACAGCAAGCTCGAAGAGCTCGCCGCGAAGATGCAGGAAATGGCGCACTTCCACCGGCAACTTACGGGATATCGGAAACAGTGCGACGAGGCTTTGGCTGAAGGTGAGTGCTGTCCGGTCATCGTTTCGGTCGGCCGCTCCAGCGAATCGGAGCCTGATAAAAACTGACGATTGGGACTTGACCCGGTAGGCGGGTACAGGGTGTATATTAGGATGCGGAGTTAGAGAAACCATGAGCTCAGAAGAAATCAGCAAAGCATCCCCAGGAGGCGACGCCAGTTGTTGCGAGGTCGGCGCCGAACCGAAATCGCGCGCGGGCACCCTGGGGGCGGTTTCCGCGGCGTTCGCGTCCGTATGCTGTGGCCTTCCCCTTTTGTTGATTGCCTTCGGGCTGGGCGGGCTGGGTTTCGGAAGTGTCCTCGGGAAGTATCACTGGTATTTCACCGGCGTGGGCATCGTGCTTCTCACCGCCGCGTGGTTCGTTTTCTTGAGAGAGCAGTCCCGGCTGCGAGCCGCGGGTTCCGAGATACGAAACGCGCGCCTCACACCGGTCCTTCTCGGTATCGCGACGGTTGCGGTTCTCGGATTCGGTGCGCTCAACGTTTCGAGCGCTCTTGGGCTCGGGTCGAAAGCCCGAGAGGTTGCCCAGGCCGCGTCGAGCTCATCCGGCGAGATGGCGCAAGTCGTCCTGTCCGTTGAGGGCATGACTTGCGTCACGTGCGAGTGGGGTATCGAGAAAGCCCTCGGGAAGCTCAACGGCGTGATCGAAGCGAAAGCGAGCTCCTCGGAACATAAGGTTCTCGTGCGCTATGAGCCGGGGGAAGTGACCTTCGAACAAATGATTGAAGCGGTGGACTCCACAGGATACAAGGCCTCGATGCCGAACCCGTCGTAGAACCGTAGACAACGATGAGCGATTGCTGCAGGACAGCCGAACCTTCGGCCGCCGCGAACGACCGATGCCAGCGCTGCGGTGAGAAAGGACGCAGGGTACTCCGCGAGACCATGGAGAGTCTGTTGAAGCCGGAAGCTCTCGAGCGTTTCGCGGACGAGCCCTATTTTTTTGACCGCACCCCCTCATGCGACGTCGTCTACTTCTCCAATGAAGCCCAGTCCTATTTCGACAAGGACGAGCTTTCCGTGCGCGTAGGCTTGAAAGAGACAGAGTCTCCCATCGCGCTGTGCTACTGTTTTGGCCATACTGCGGAGTCTGTCCGCGAGGAAATCGTGGCCAAAGGTCGCTCGACCACTGCCGAGAGGATCACGGCAGAGGTCCAGGCGGGGAACTGTTCCTGCGAGACGAAAAATCCGTCGGGCAAGTGCTGCCTCGGCGAAGTGTATGGGGCGGTCCAACGGATCCAGAAAGAGCTATCGCCGGAAGAGCTGCAGGAAGAGCCCGTGACTCTAATGGAGAGAGGATAAGAATTAATGATAAAAAAGAGCGTTCTCTTGTTCTTGGTAACGCTTGTAGCGTTCTCCATGAGTCTCGCGTTCGGGGCCGAGGGGCCCAAGGAGGTCGAGCTCGAAATCAGCGGCATGACGTGAACCGGCTGCGCCGCGGCGGTCAAAGCCGCGCTCGAGAAAGTAGAAGGCTGCGAAGAAGCGAAGGCTGATTGGGAAAAGGGCTTAGCCTGGGCGAAGTACGATCCCGACAAGACCAACCCGGAAGAGCTCGTCAAAGCCGTAAACGAGAACACCGCGTTCGAAGCCAAGCTCCCCTAGCTGGGTAGGTTCGTCGAAGAAGAGCCACAGGCCACAGGAATGACACGTCTCTCTCTGCTCGTCACCATCGCCATCGCGGTCGCGTTCGGAAGCTCGCCGCTCGAAGCCCATCCGGGCCACAAACATCTCGTGGCCGCTTCAGCCGTTGCTGCGTCCGGCGCTCGGTCCGCAGTTCCCGGCGGGATAAGCGGCCAGGGGGCCATGCGCTTCCGGGTTCTCTACACGAGCGAGCGACTTCCCGAAAAGGCCCGCGAGGTGCTGGCATCGGCGCATGGCGGCTTCGCCGTCGACCGGCGTCCGGGTCGCGGGGAGGTCTACTTCGCGCTGCCCGGGGCGGGGCTTCTGCGCATCAGTGCGGACCTCCAGTCGATCGACCTGCTAGAGACCGAGCCCGGGATGCGCGACGCAAACCTGCACAACACAACGCTCTGGGAGACGCCCGACAAAACTCCCTACCTGACTTTTCCTGCTAACGATGCTGGGCGGATCTTCACTACAACGCTCACGGGCGAGCTGGTGCAGACACTCGAGGCCCCGACGGGTGAAACCGACTTAGGACACCCGAGCGTGAACGACTACTTCCGGGCCGGAGGGGCATTCACACCGACCGACGTCGATCACTTTCGCGGCTTGCTCTACGTGACCACGGGTTACTCGGACCTCGACTGGGTTCTCACTGCGCGCGTCAGCGGAGGCGGGGCCACGCCTCTCGAGGTCGGCTGGCACGATCTCGCCTTCGGCGGCCGCGGCACCGAACCCGGTCGCTTCGGCACTGGCCACGGGGTCACGGTCGTGGAGGGCCCGAGCGTGCGGATCGAAATCGCGGACCGGCCTCATGCCGAGATCGACCGTTTCTCACGATACGGGCACTACATCTCGACCGTGGCGTTGCCGGAAGGCTCGTTTCCCTGCGATATCGACTACTTGGACGACTACGCCGTTGTCGGCGCGTTGCACGGTCCCGATCGCGATAAGGGAGCGCCCGTCTATGTGCTGCAGGACGACCGCGTCATCTCCGAGGTGTGGCCCAAAGAAGAGCTGGGCCTTACGGGGTTCCAGCACATTCATAACGCGGTGTTGAAGCGGATCGGTGACCGCTACTACATCCTCGTCCAGGCCTGGAACCCGGGTGACTTCGCCGTCTTGGAACAGGTCGAGGGCTGAGCTCGAAGGATAGGAAAACGGACCCCCGCGCCGCGCGGAACTCCATTCGAAACTCCGAGTCCAACACACGGTAACGGGCAGTGCGGACAGGACTATCTAGCGCGATCGAACAGGGCCGTCCGGTTGCCGTCGGCCGGTCTGTTGCCGACATCGAACCACATTTCCGTTTCGGCCTCGCTCTCGGCGAGGACCTGAAAGAACTTCACCCGGCGATCGTTGGCTCCTGCGCCGGATTCCGCGGCCTCTTCGTCGGTAAAGAACCTACGTTCTGCGAGGTCCTTCGGGCGCTGCAGCGGCTCGCAGTGCGGTAGTCCCAGATACCTCCCAGATCCGGCGCGCCCCATGGAGTAAGCGGTACTTCCTCACCTGACTGCGCCATCGACGACACGGGCGCCGTGAGCAAGCAACCAAAGAAAGTTGCGAGGCTCATCCACGCACCTAGCCCTGGTCTCTTTCGGACCATACCCCCTCCTTGAAAGACAAGAACCCATTCGAAATGTCAAATCCTCACGGCGGGGGGCTCAGCTGCGCTTTGCTATCGCAAGTATCTCGTTGACGACGCGAGGGCTCCACGCAGATTAGCTTGGCGGGGGGCCCTGGAGATCGAGTCTTTTCGGGCTCACGTCAGTTCGAGCTCGCCTTGTAGCGCAGTTCCTGGCCAACGGCTTTGGCGGGGTCGAAGCCTGGCTTCAGCCGGAACTTCTGCACACGACCGTTGAACACTTCGGCAACATACAGGTTGCCATCCTGGTCGACCGTCATCGCGTGCGGGCCGCTGAACTGGCCAGGGTAGCGTCCCGGGCCGCCCCATCCGTAGAGATAGTTTCCGTCCAGATCGTATTTGAGGATTCTGTGCGTCCCGCCGTCCGACACCCATAGGCTCTGGTCCGCCGTAATCAAGTGCGAGTACGGCCGCGACACGACGGTGCCGAGAGCATAATCCGTGGCTGGGCCCTCCGGGCCGGTCGAGAACATGTCGAGGAACTCGCCGTTCTCGTCGAAGATCTGTATGCGTCCGTGCCCGCGATCCACGACGAAGACGCGACGGTCCGTGCTGACCGCGATGCTATGGACGGTATTCCACTCGTTGGGGCCTGGGTTGTTCGGGTCGGCGGGGGCGCTCCCCCAGTCCTTGATGAAGTTCCCGTCTTTGTCGAACTTGGCCACGCGCTTGCCCCCGTACCCGTCGCTGATGAAGAAGGTTCCATCGGGCAACCAGGCGATGTCGGTCGGCCGGTTGAAGAGTTTCCCCGCGTCACGTCCCATTTTGCCCTTCGTCCCGAGCGTCATCACGAGCTCGCCCTCGTACGTGAACTTGTGGATCACGTGCAGTTGGTCATCGATCACCCAGACGTGCTTGTCGGGATCGTACGGGCTCATCTTGATCTTGTGCGGCCCACGGCCGCAGGGCATGTCGAAGAGCTTGTCGTGCTGCGTCCAGTCCTGGACGAGGTTGCCCTCGCTATCTACGACGAAGATGACGTGGTGGTAGCGACGTTCCCATCCGCGAGGCTCCGTCGGCTGGCACCTTGCGTTGAGCCCATCGTCATTGCCCGTCGCCCTTTTGGGAGGATCGAGCAAGCTGTACGGCGTCCAGGGCGCGGCGCCTTCGGGCAAAGGCAACTCGCCTCGCATCGCCACCCAGATGCGATCCGGGCTCTCGGCGTACACGCTGCCGACCGACCCCCAGGTCCACCCGTCATGCTTCACGCCGTCCGGCCCGTCCGGCAACGGACGGGGCCAGTCCGGCACCGGCTCGTAGGGCCCGAATGCTTCCTGCCCACCTCTTTCCTCCGTGGCCTGTGTGAACGCTGAGGATGCTAGCAACACCATCGCCGCAAGAATTGTGGGACACCAATTTCGTCTCCGCATCGCTATTCTCCTCCGCCCCGCTGTGTCGCCTGAGCCATCCGCTCACAAGGCGCGACCGGGGCCAGGACTAAATGTATCAAAAGTACCGGGCCGGAGATACAACGAATGGATTGTGAAATCTCGAGGCCGGCTGGCCCTGCGCGTGGCTCGAGCGAAACAAAAGCAAAGGGATGTGGGGATAGGAGGAGAGGTGGGGATAAGAAGCTGGCTGTCTTTCATCCCCCTCATCCCCTCCTATCCCCACATCTCCTTTCTCTTTTCCCATCTTTCGACAAACGAAAACCGCTTCGACGTGGCGTTGTACGGCTACCGTTTCGTTTTTTTGCAGAAAACCGGCGCGTCGGGCCGTCTATCTCTTAGAGCCGTCGGTGACACTCATCTTCTAGTCTCCGACGCAGTGGTGATAAATTGTGGCGCCTTTCCGGCACCCATCGATGTAGACGGGTAACGTCATGGTCAAAAAAGTAATCATGAGCGAGAAGGTGAAGCCCCCCGAAATCTGTCTGCTGACCGAACGCGAGCTCAAATCCATCATCGGCGGCGGTGATGGATTCGAGCTCTTCGAGATTCGAGACCTAAAGCTGTCGGACAAGGAGGTCGAGGAACTCTTGGCGCCATTCCAAGAAACCCAGCCTCAATGAAGCTTCCCCGCGGGTCCCAGGCCCAGGACGTGGGTCGGTTTCTGCATCTGATCGCATATCTAACCTTCTGGGCGGACTAGAAACCTCTCCCTCGGTTGATTCCCACATCCCTGGCCCGTAGACTCCTTCTTTAGTTCACCGTCGCCGCGCTCGAGCGCGAAGACGAACACACCACGCCGTCAACTCTCGCCGGTACATGTCAACAACTTTGAGACACTCGCAAGCTGCATTTAGTGAGCCTCGATTATGGTGGGGAGACTCGTGAGGTCGGCGCGATGGACGTCTGCATCGGTCAAGATCTCGTTGCGTGAGGCAGAAAAAGGGGGTACCTCAGGTATGGACGTCGCCGCGAGAGGGGCTTGTGCGGCATCCTGGAACGTCGTTTTTTTCGGCGGCGGGTTGATCCAGGCC
>SMYC01000027.1 GCA_004356105.1 Acidobacteriota bacterium
ATGCTGTCTGCTCGCATCGCGCCAAGGACGTTTCCGCGGAAACGTTTTCTGTGGAAAACTCCGACAAAGTCTGTGGAAATCCTGTGGTTACGCATTCGCCCTCGAAGATCTTGTACACCTATGCCTGGGTCTGCGCGGTATCGTATTCGTCAAAGCTTCCGAGTTGATGAGCGATGATTGCAAACTTGACGCCATTGACGATATGTATCGGAGAATCGGTCTGCGTCGCTACCGGAGGGCGTGGGTTGGCCTACTCCCGAAAACGTCGCAAGCCCGTCGGAGGTATCATCGTCCATCGGGGGACTGGGAACCTCACCATAGACATGGTTGAGTGCCGCTCGGATCTCATGCTGCATCCCATGCTCCCGGAAGGCGAACAGGGAGAAGTATCGTCGAGATTGATACGGGCAGCTTGGCCCGAGCGCGCGACGTGCCTTCCCGTGCTCACGGACGAGTCTGTGGCGAAGACTCTCGTCCGGCTCGAACCGCCTGCCAGGCAGACGGGTGAGTTGATTTGTGCCACGATGCTCAGCAGCGTGTTTCGAAAGTGCCAGCGCTTGCTTCGGCAGTCGGTCATGAGTGCGGCAGCTGAAGAGCGCAGCCGACAACATGAAGCGAACCCAGAACGCTATCCTATCCTGGCGTTGCCTAACCCAACTGGCTACCTCTAGGCTACCTAAGCAAGCCATTGCACTGTCGCTCGAGTACCGATACAATCTGCCCCCGGCCCGCCGGATGTCGATTTGACCGTCCTCGGCTCGGGCACTGTCCATCCGTCGACACTCAGGCCGTGCGTGCTCGTGCGCGACACAGATTCGCTGTTGGGGACGAGGGTGCCGCCCAGGGGAACCTTCTTGAACGAAAAAGACACTGCAAGAAAGGGGTAGATGGCGCGAAACTACAAGCCGGAAAACGAAGTGGCATTCGGGACTGTGAAACCGTGCGTCGATTCGAATCCTGACCTTCGTGCTAGCTCTCCTCCGGCCGAAACAGCCTGAATATGCCCACAAACGCCCGCAACCCAATGCGCAAATCGCTCACGCAGGGCTGTTTGGACCCGAGCCGTCTGAGGTGGCAATGTCCGGATGCTTGGTTTGATTTCGAGAACACGCTTGAAATACCACCCAAGATCGGCGTAGAGAATCAATCCACGGCAATCCAGGCACTCAAGTTCGGGCTTCACTGCAAGGGCGTTGGGCAGAACGTCTTTGTTCGTGGTTTGCGCGGAGGGGCTCGCTTGAAACTCGTTGCCGAGCTCGTGCGACAGTTTGGCAGTAGAACCTGCGAGACCTTGGAATATGCTTTCGTTCACAACTTCGCGGCTCCCGACGCGCCTCGGCTTCTCTCCCTCCCGTCCGGAACCGGGCAGACATTTCAGCGGGGAGTCCGGGACCTATGTGAGTTCATTCTCAATGGCCTTTCTGAGGCGCTCGCATCCAGCGCCGTTCATTCGCGGGTCGATGCCATTCGCGAGGAGGCGAAAGCGGCGGTCGAGCGTGCAACCGTGGAGCTCGAGAGCTCCTTGAGCGAGGCGAGCTTGGAGCTAGTTTCGATCTCGGAAAACGGTGTGGAGCACGCGGCGGTGCGTCCCGTCATCGACGGTTCTCCTGTCAGCCGTGAGGATCTCGCTCACTTGCAAAGCTCGGGAAAAATCGACGAGCAGCGGTACCAGCAGTTCCTTGCGGACCTAGAAACATTCCAGCCAAGAGTGCGCGAGGTGATCGGTCACGTTGGGTTGATCCTGAGGCAAAGCGCCGCGAAGCAGCGTGGCATCAGCGAGGGACCGGCTCGCTGGGTACTCCACGAGGCCGTCGCCGATATCCGGCGAGAGTTCACTAGCGAAGACGTTGGGCGATTCGTAGATGAGCTCATCAACGATGTCGTCGAGAATCGAGTTCGCGGCACGTCCGTGGAATCTTTTGATGCACATTCGTGTTATGGCGTTCATCTTCTCGAAGACTGGACGACCCGGGACGCCTTCCCGGTTGTAACCGAAAACCATCCATCGCTTGCAAACTTGGTCGGTTCGGTGGACGCGTCCCGTGAACCGGCATCCGCCCACTTTTCGATCCAAGCGGGATCACTGCTCCGGGCCAATGGGGGGTGCTTGATCCTGGATGCCCGCGAGCTCCGATCGGAGCCCAACTCGTGGAAGGTGCTTGTTAGGACGCTTGCCAGCGGCATGCTGGAGATTCTTCCGCCCGAGCTCAGCGCCTCTAGTCTACCTTCAGCGATCAAACCAGGCGCGATCCCAATCGATGTCAGGATTGTTCTCGTTGGTGATCACAAGATCTATCGGGAGCTGGATGAGAAGGAGGGCGTCTTTTCCGAGCTGTTCAAGGTCTTGGCTGACTTCGACTCCACCGTGGATCGCGCGCGGGACGGAGCGTATTTGTACGCAGGCGTCTTGTCTCGACTCAACCGAGATGAGCAGTATATTCCGTTCGATGCGTCTGCTGTTGCGGCTCTGGTCGAGCAGGGCGCGAGGTTGGCGGATCGGCCCGGCCGCCTTACGACGCACTTCGCAAAGATCGAGGATACTGCCCGAGAGGGCGCGTTCATCGCCGAGTCAAAGGCAGAGACGGTCGCTCGCCGAGGTCACATTGAAGAGGCGATCCGAACCGCGCGGAACCGCGCCGATCTGCCCGCGCGACGCTACCGCGCGCTTCTAAAGGGCGGTACCTACAACGTTCAAACCAGGGGTTGGGTGCCGGGGCAGGTCAATGGGCTTGCGGTGATCAAGGCCGGGCAAATCGCATATGGATTTCCGGCGCGGCTGACGGTGAGCTCTGGCGCCGGCGACCAGGGCATCATCAATATCGAGAGCCGGGCATCTCTGTCTGGCAACATCCATACGAAAGGAATGCACATACTCGAAGGCCTCGTGCGCCATTTGCTGCGAGCCGATTTTCCTCTTACGTTTACCGCCTCACTGGCTTTTGAGCAAAGCTACGGCAATATCGACGGTGATTCTGCTTCCGGCGCGGAGATCTGTTGCCTTATTAGCTCGCTCGCCGACACGCCCATCGATCAGGGGCTAGCGATTACCGGTGCGATCGACCAACGGGGCCGTATCCAGGCTGTGGGCGGCGTGAACGACAAGGTCGAAGGTTTTTTCGACGCGTGTTTCGATGCTGGTCTCACGGGCGAGCAGGGAGTCATTATTCCGGCAGCCAACGTGCCGGATCTCATGCTGCGGGAGGACATCCTAGAGCATTGTAAGGACGGCCAGTTTCGTGTCATCGCCGTGGAATGGGTCCAAGAGGCACTAGAAATACTCACCGGCGTGACCGCCGGTGAGTGGGAGCCAGAGGCAAAGAGGTTAACTCCGGACAGCGTGCTAGCGCGCGCTCGTGCAAAAGCCAAACAGTACTGGATGCAGTCGATGCGTGGCCGGGGCGCGGCGCCAGGGTCGAGTCGAGCGGATCGCGAGGATTCCGCAGCGAAGAGCTAGCACGAATACTCTCTCGGCTTTTTGCTGGGCTTTGGCATCCCGTAAGAAATCATTGAGAGACGTCACATCAGCCCGTTTAGATTGGCGATGAGCGACTTGCCCATTCTAGTGGACTGTAACAGATATTCGTTGCCAAAATCGCGGGTCCTTTTGCGTGCTGGCTTCGTTGCGATTCCTCGAAATATCTAGATATATGGTCGTCATCGCGCCTCGCCAGCCCACAAAATGACCTCGCGATTTGCGCAACGCCTATCTGTTACAGTCCACTAGTGGCTGTCCTCAGCTACTAGAAGGATCCCGTTTGAGGTCGGGTGTCGTTGTCAGTTCATCGAATCAACCGCGACACCGGTAGCACGACCTGTTCCATCGAGCGGGTCGCGCCGAGCCTGATGGCTGCTTCCGCCTCCTGGCGTGAATCGTAGAGCCCCCAATAGAGGCCGTAGCACGTTAGACCCTGACGCGGGACGTGCAGCAGAAAGAGCTGCGGCGCGTTTCTGGAGTCGACGACTTGAGCGTCGAGGTTGCGTCGGTCGCAGAAGAGCCCTATCGCCACGGTGAACTGATCGCGAGCCTCGGCGCGGAGATGCTCTATGAAGGCGATCGCGGCGTCAGCATAGTCGCCACTCCTCATGAGCTCGCCGCCACGATCGAACGACGAGCTCGGCCTAGGGGCAGGCGCTGGGCGTGATGGCGCGGGAGTCCGTGCCGGCGGTGGTCGGGGCGTTGCCGGCGGTGGCGGGCGCGGCGGCTGAAGCGCACGAGGTGGGGGCTCCTTCGGTAGGGGCTCCCTGGGAAGCGGTGGCGGTGCGACAGTCACGCGCGATGCGATGGTCTGCCCGCCTCGGTAGACGATCCCTGCCTGTATCCGAAAGAGATTGAGCGCCTGGTCGGCGAAGATGCGCTGGTACGCCACGCCCGTCCTCAGAGCCCACCTTTCGTTCAGCAGGATATCGACACCTCCGCCTCCGAGGAAGGTGAGATCGGTCGACGAGCGGCGGACGGTACTCTCGAAGACCGTGCTCTCGACGCGCGCGCGAGGCACGAGGCTCGTGCTCGCCAGCCCCACGATCGCATCCACATAGGGCGTGATGGACCCGCCGCTGCGGCGGTTCAGTCGCAAACCACCACCAAAAGTAACAATGCTGAGATCGACGACCTCGTCGCTCTGGTAGTTGGCCCCCAGTTCGCCGATGAATCCCATCGTTGGAGAGACATTCTTTGTGTAATGGGCGTTCCATCCGAAGGGAAAAGGGTCGCTGCCTTCGGACAAAAAGGAGTAGCCCATGCCGAGCTCGTAGCTCGGATATGCGTCGCCGTCGAATTGAAGGGGCGGCTCGATTGCAAGGACACGAAGCGGGCGCGCGTTCTCAGTGTCGCTGTCATCTGCTTGCCCGGGCGCGTTCTCATCCGCGTGCCCGGACGCGCTACCGAGCGAGGCTACCGGGGCGAGGAGGGACACCAACACGCAAAGAAGTCTCAGCTCCTTCTGCATTTGGCTCCCTGGTCGACTAGAGCAACATTCGCCTTATTGAACGAAAAGGGTCCGCCACTCCGTTGGTGCGGGCTCGCGCGAAGCCGATCGATGCAAAAGCTCGAGCGCCCTGGACGCATCATACTTGCAAGAGCAGACAACCGTTCCTCACCAGTATAGGGCCCGGCTTGCAGGGGCCATTGATCCTCACCGCACCGCATTCACTTAATTCTCACAGCCAATCCTGCCTTCGGAAATGACATTCTCGTAGAAACGCGGTTGACGTCGCGAAGAAAAGCAGCGCCATAGTACATTGCTTTTTGCTTTTTCCCTGCTGGCCAGAAAGTGCGCGGAACTACCGGAGATTGCCCGAAGATGCGCCTTGGGAGCTTAGGGCTCGCACACAAACAAAATAGCATCTTTCGGCGCAATTCTCCCATGCGCTCGACGTGGGGTGGTCCCATTTGAGGGTATTTCCACGTGTTTCGTGAAGTCTCAGTTGACGCAAGATAGAAAGATCGGTATAGTCGCCCACTATAAATAAGAGGAACTATACCACATGGCCAGAACCAAGTTCCCCGCCGATAAGCTTCGCTCCTTTCTCCGGCAGAGTTTCTGGCTTCGCTGCTTGCCCTTGTGATTCGACAGGTAGACCTGCACTCCTCCGATCTTGACGCGCACCACCTGCCCTTTCCGATAGAGCTTCAGCAAGGAACGCTTGCACTCAACCTGGAGAATGCTCTCCAACTCGCGGGCGGTGACACCGTTCTCCGCATCCTCGACGAACTCCCTTGCGGTTTCCACCAGGTTGCCATACCGCGAGAACCACACCGCATGCCAGTCCCAGAGGCCCTGTTCATCGTAGTCGGGAATCTCGTGAAGGGTGTAGTACTTCCCCCGGTGCGAGTAGCTCGAGAGATACCCCAACTCCTTCAGCTTCCGGAACACCGTCATGGTTCCGCTCGTGCCAAGCGCGCGCTTCAGTTGCTCGAGCGTGGCAATCTTTTCTTTCCGGAAGGACTCGGCCGCGGCGGCCGACGTCATCGCTCCACAGGTTACGGCACTCTCGCATGAGTTGAAGGCGGCCATCATCTTGTTCTTTAGTCTTCTGGACGAGCGGCAGCGACGGCTCTATGCGGGGCTTGAATCGCAGAAGTTCGGGCGCGGTGGCGATCGAAAGCTCGCGGAGCTTCTGGGCCTGGACGCTCATACTGAACGGATAGAGGGAGACCTCGGGAGACATACCCGAGCGCCGTAGATCGGCCGCGTAAACCACGACAGATTCTTATCAACGGCATGCCGAGCCGGACGGTGTGCGTTGGGAAGGAAGTGAAGACTCCATTGCCCTGAGAAAAACGTTGTGTTACATTTTGGTTGTCACCATATTTCCCTGGATCAAAGGCCGCGCGGAGCTAGCGCCCGTTACCGGCATGCATCGAGAAAGACAGAGATGATGTTTGATGTACTCGAGCGAGCTTCAATTGCGATAAAGTTACTCCTTCTCGCCCTGTTCGTTGCTGGGTGCTCTCCCCCCGATACGGGGCCATCGCTCGTGGTGGAGGTCATCGATCCCGTCAGCGGTGGTGTCGTAGTGATCGGAGACACGGCGCCGCGCTCCATGCTCGAAGCGACGACCGGCGACCCGAATTTGTGTTGTTGCCGCAACGTGGGTTTGGCGCAAAACCTCAGCACGGTGACGGTTCATGCCAGCGTCCGGTTCGAAGCGCTACGTACGACCCCTGACGGGACGGAGGAAACCATCGGGCTCACACTGGAATTCCTCCGCGATCTAGCTCCTGGGGAACGGAGGCCTTTCGTTGGCGACGGGTTCCTGGTTTCCTGTGCATCGATCGAGCGTTTGGTGCTCAACGAAGTCGATCTAAAGGGGCTCTTTTTTCCTTAAACTTCAGGCCGGAAAAAGAGGCTTGTGCGGCAGCAGGAGCCTCACCCATCGCCGAGGCGTTTGCCACGTCCGTCGCACGAGCACCGCCGCTCGTCACGGACGCGAACCTCTGAGAACATCGATAGCGCCCCGCGGTTAACGAGCCGACCAGCTACGTTCTCGCCAGAACGAATAATTTGTGCTCGCGACACCAATTTGTCATAGAATGCTTTGCTAACGAAAAACCAACGGCGGGCTACCAAAACGAGCCTAAACCAATGCGGCAGCCAAAGCACAGAGCCGAGGCTGCTGTCTGCTCGAGTTGTCACTCAGATTCGGCACCCAGATATTTTTGAACTGGCGCGTTCGAGAACCGGGCGGCGAAAGGGGATTTTGTGGGCAAAACTCTAGGGTTGGCGGCCCGTTCCGAGACCGATTGCGGCGCAGCGATGAGTGACACGGCGCTACGGGTGCGTGCTCTATCGGTCGAGCAATGGGGAAACTCCGGCGCGGTTACGATGGTGGGGCGCTCGCCTGCTTTGGTGGCGCTTCAAAAGAAGGTCGAAAAAGCGGCGCGCTTCCATGAGCCCGTCCTCATTACCGGGGAAAGCGGTGTTGGGAAGGAGCTGGCCGCTCAGGCGCTCTACTTGCTGAGCGATCGACGGGGAAAACCCTACATTCCTGTCAATTGCCCCCAGCACGGAGACGGTAACCTCACCGCGAGCGAGCTCTTCGGCCATCGCCGGGGGAGCTTCACCGGAGCGATCGCCGACCGCAAGGGCGCGTTCGAATCGGCGGACCGAGGAATGATTTTCCTCGATGAAGTCGCCGACCTCCATTTGGGCACTCAGGCCATGCTGCTGCGCGCGGTGGCGTCGGGTGAGTTCAAACCGCTCGGAGACACGCGATCACGCATCGCTGACGTTCGCGTCGTGGCCGCCACCAATCGCCCACTCAACGAGCTCGTCAGCACCAAGGAATTTCGGCACGACCTGTACTTTCGGCTTCGCTATTTCCTTCTCCAGGTGCCGCCGCTACGGGAGCGCGAGGACGACTGGCGTCTCATTCTCGACGTCTTGCTGGCAGGTCTGCGCCGCAAGTACGGTGTGGAGAAGCGATTTTCATCCAGCTCTACGAAGTTGTTAGAGCACTACGAGTGGCCGGGAAACGTCCGGCAGCTCGTGAGCGTCGCCACAATGGGCTACGCCATGGCGGACAACAACGTCATCATGCCGGACGATTTCATCGCCCAGCTCGAGACGGACGAGTCTCACGGCGACGGACAGGGTGAAATCCTCGAGCGCATGGCTACCGGCGGGGAATCGTTCTGGAACGTCGTCTATCGACCGTTCATGGATCGTGAGTTGAACCGCTCTCAGGTGCGGGCAGTGGTCAGGCGAGGCTTGATGGCCGCCCACGGGAACTATCAAGATTTGCTCGATATCGTGCACTTACCCAAGTCCGACTACCAGAAATTCATGGATTTCCTTCGCCACCAGAAGCTCAAGCCGTGAGCAGCTTGCCCTCCTCGTCGCGTGTCGAGTTGCGGGCGGTCGTCTTCGACCTCTACGGCACGCTGATCGAGATCGGTCTCCCGAGCTTTCACAAAGGCATTCCCAGGGCGCTGGCGGTCGGATTCCGTCCTTGGATGGAGCTCGTGCGTCATCGGCTTCTCACCACGGCCTTCGATGGTAAGGAAGAGCTCATCGAGTTCGTCCTGGACGAGCTGCCCGTCCGTCCGGGTCCGGCTGCCCGGCAGAGCGCGGTGGAGCTCCTCGATGAAGAGCTGAAATCGGTGACGATCGTGGCTGGCGCGGTCTCGCTTCTCGCGTTTCTAAAGAACCGTGGATACAAGTTGGGCTTGATCTCGAACCTCTCCAGCCCGCACCGGCAACCGGTTCAAAAGCTCGGTCTGTCCGACTATTTCGATGCAACGTGTTTTTCCTGCGACGAAGGCATCAAGAAGCCCACGCCGGAAATCTATTCGCGGCTGTGCGAACGATTGAACGTCGCACCCGACCAATGTTTGATGGTCGGCGACTCTCTCAAGAATGACGTGGAAGCCTCGACGGCGCTCGGCATGCGAGCCCTGCTGGTCGGCAAATCGTCGACGGGGATCCGTTCGGTGGAAACCGTGGCCGAGATCGGATGGATGGCTTTGGACGGAGAGGAGTGTCCTCGGTTGCTCGGAGTGGGCGATCGCCTCGAAGCGGCCAGGCCGCACTCCCCTTCGGTCATCCGCGAGATGACGCCGCTCGCTGACAGTGAGCAAGGACGGTATAACCTGGTCGCGCGAGTGCGCGTCGCCGTCGGCCGAGCGCCGCCGTCCGTCGAGGAGTTCTTCGCCAAGCGTTATCTTTCTCCGGAATCGGCCTACGTCGAGGAGCTCGCCCACGGTGTGGTATCGCAGCTCGGGCTTCCCTGCACTCGTGCCGTCTTGATCGATGGTGACGAGCCCTGCCTGCTCACGACGTCCGCCAAGGGCTCGAAGTTCCGGCGCGAGGACGTGGACGCTCCACTCGCCTACGAGGTGGCTCGGCATGCCGCGGCGGCCTACATTTTCGCGAATGCCGATTTTCGCGCCCACAACGCCATCGTCTCGCGCCACGAGTCTCACGCGTCCATCACGATGATCGATTTGGAGCATTTCTTCTTCTCCCTCGCGCTGGATATGACCGGGCTTCGTGATCCTTATCGCCCCCACACCATCGACGCGCTGTCGAAGGCAGAGCTCTCGCGCCGCATTCGGCGAAGGGTGTTGACGGAGCGTACGACGCGGCGCGCGATGCGCTCGTTCCTGGAGCTGGATCGCCTGGGCTCGGAGATTGGCCGTGCCTTCAAGTCGGGCTGGGTGGAGACCTTCGATCTGGCGCGCGCGGACTCCGCTTCCCTATGCGGTCGACTGGAGAAGCGAATCTATCAGGCGCCGTATCTCGTCATCGGTACCCGGTCTCACCGACGTGCCATGGCTCGCATGGACGTCGAGGACATCGAGAGCCGTATGCTGCAGGACGCGGAAGCCATCTTCCCGAACCTCGTTGCGCTCAAACGCCCAGTCGCCGGGAGCGACGGGTAGAAGGAAACCGCCTTTGCGACGCTCAGCTCTTTCTTTGCTGCGATGCCCGGCCTGTCAGGGAAGCTTGAACCTGGAGGGTGAGGAAGACGTCGCGGAGCAATCGGGACGTTTGGTGTGCTCTTGCGGTGAATCGTTCGAGATCCAAGAAGGTGTTCCCAACCTCGTCTTCCCGCGATCGCAGGCGTTCACGCTGGAAGATGCCGACTCCTACGACGAGCTGATCGAGTGGATGGGGCGACTGCTCAATGAGGATGCCGGCGCGGCGCGCTCGCGCGCGGTGGATCTCCTGGAAGTCGGACCAGGAGCGCGGCTTCTCGAAGTCGCTTGTGGGCCCGGCCCGAACTTCCCACACCTGCTAAAAGCGATCGGAGCCGAGGGCGAGCTGCATGCGTTCGACATTTCGCCCGATATGCTGCGCGTCGCTCGAGAAAAGCTCCCGTCCGGCGCGACGAACGTCGAGCTCTCGCTCGCCAATGGGCTAAACCTTCCGTACGCCGACGAGAGCTTCGACGCCCTCTTGCACATCGGCACTCTCAATCGCTTCGACGACACCCGGCGCGCGCTCGCCGAGATGGCGCGGGTGGTGAAGATGGGCGGTAAAGTCGTGGCCGGGGACGAGGGGATTGCCCCCTGGCACGCCGTCACGGAATACGGGCTCGTGCTGGACAAATTCGGAGCGCTCTTCCGCGGGCAACCACCGCTCGTTGCCGTGCCGCCGACGGCGCGGGAGGTTCGCCTTCAGTGGCTGTTCGGCGATGCCTACTATCTCATCGACTTTCGAGTGGGGCGTTCAGTGCGAACCTTGAACCTCGACGTTGCCTTGCCGGGCCGCAACGAGACGGTTCGCGACGTGCTGGAGAAGAAAGCGCGAACCCCCTAAGTACTCCGCATCGTAAATACGGTGACGTATTCGTCGCGAGCGACGGCACAAACTTAAACGCAAAGGCGCAAAGGCGCAAAGAGAAGAATATTCCATTGAAGTGAGTCGAACCAGGCCGCGTCCTCTGCGCCAACGGACCGATGGCCCGCTCCTGAACGCCTCCGGCCAAACTGACGACCAGCAGCCGGACGAGCCGAAACAAGTCTTTGCGCCTTTGCGCTGATCTTCGAACACTCGGTACGTCGTACTTATGAAATGGGCTACTAGGGAATGAATCCTCCATCCACCGGAATCACGGCCGCGGTGACGAAGCTCGCCTCCTCCGAGCTCAGAAAGAGGTAGAGGTGTGCCACGTCTTCCGGTTCGCCGATGCGACGCAAGGACGTGCGGGTCAAAACCTGGGTAAGCACCTCGGGTGGATTCGATTCGTTCATCTTGGTCCGGATGTAGCCGGGGCTCACGGCGTTGACCCGGATGCCGTTGGGGCCGAACTCTCGTGCCCACACTCGGGTGAGCCCTTCGAGCGCCGACTTGGAGGCCACATAGGCGGTTTGACCCGGATAGCCGTAGCGCGCCAACACCGACGTGACGTTCACGATCGAGCCTTCACCGCGTCGCTGCATGTACGGAACAATCGCTTGCACGCAGTGAACCGCTCCTTCCAGGTTGGTGTCGACCAGGTCGCGCCACACCTTCTCGCTCGAGCGCAAGGTGTCGACATGACCGACCGTGACCCCGGCGTTGTTGATCAAAATGTCGATCCTGCCCCACCGAGCATGGACTGTTGCGGCGGCGTCGCCTACCGCGCCGCGCTTGCGAATATCGAGCGCACTCAGTTGAAGCCGATCCTGGTCACAATCGGCGAGCTCTTGACCGATGGCGTCGGTTTCGAGATCCCAGAGGGCGACCTCGGCTCCCTCCGCGAGAAAGAGCCGCACGGCGGCAAGCCCAATCCCGCGTCCACCTCCGGTGATGACCGCGACTTTGCCTTCCAGTCGTCCCATGTTCGTCTACCTCATGGCGCCGAGAAACGAGTTGGTCAACCTAGCACATCAAACGCGTCGAAGGAACGTTTTGGGTCGGGTGCCTGTCGTTGCCCCGTGGGGTAACCTCTAGTGTTCACCAGGCGGCTATCGGGTTGCGGTTCCCGCGAAGCGCGTCGCAATCAGTGAACGGAGCTCTCGCTCTATCTTCTGGAGCCAGGGTTCGATGGCGGTGCGTGCGCCTAAAGTCGAAGTCCGTATTCTCAAGCACTTACGCGAATCTACGTGTTGGCATCCGTGTTGCAATGAATTCGATGAATGCCAACAGTCCAATCGAGTCGGGAAATCCAAAAAAAGGCTGTTGGCTTTGTTACAAACCCAAAAGCGAATAACCAAATAAAGGAGAAAACAAAATGGCGATGACGAGAGGTCAATTGCAGGATTTGGTCAGCAAGTTCGCGACGGACAATCCGAAATACCGTGATGCCCTGATCAAGGATCCCAAGGGCCTTCTGGAAAAGCAGCTCAACGCGAGCTTTCCGGACAACATGCAGGTGAAGGCAGTCCTCGAGACGGCCGACACCGCCTACGTCGTGATTCCCCACACGCCTGGCGAGGGCGAGCTCGATGACGCCGACCTCGAGAAGGTTGCTGGCGGAAAAATGGACGAATACGATGCCTCGTGCGACAAAGCGATCGGCGCGGGCAATACGGTGACGGTTCTCAACTTGTAAGACCGCACGAAAAGACAGGGGAGAGCGCCGCCTTCTAAGCGACAAGATGGAGGGTGGCGCTCCCTCACCTTTTTCCAGATGCGTCCGGTCGCTCCGACAGCCGTCGAGGGACCGGGCGCCACGAAAGGCCAAGCCGCCTCGTGAGGTCACGAAGACCCAAAGTAGCGCAAGCCTTCGGTCCGCTCCTAACGCGGGAGGCGGCGCTTGCTATCGTCGAGAAGGCCGAGTTTCTGGACGAACGGCTGGTTCGTTTCCGGCGCGGCGCCTTCCCACCCACCAAATCCAAATCGCCCACCGGTGCGAGAGTATTGCAAGCGTGGCAACGCTCCTACTCGCCCAACGACACGGACGCCTTCCACCGGCGGCTCGCGTGGGACGGTCTGGACGAGCCGTTCGTCGAGGCCGCCTGGGCGGAAACCGTGGGTCCGCCTGGCGACGAGGCCGGCGCGTGGACGAGCTGGCTCGAGGCATTCGGTCACGAGGCCATCGTCTGGGAGCGCGAGCTCGAAACCGGACATCCCCAAGACTCGAAACCGGCCCAAGAGTTGACGTTGCTAGAATCAGAGCCAGCGCGACCGTTCCTCGAGCTCTGGCTTCCCTTCGTTCGAGCCGCGCGCCGCCGGCTCGAGGTCATCATCCCTGAACGATTGAACGACGCCGTTGCGCAGGCGTTGATGCGTCAGTGGACCGGCGAGCTCGCGCGGGTAGCCGAGCTCGCCGCCTACGCGGCGTACTCGGAGCTCGTCGCGACGGAGCGAGATGGTCGCGGCGACACGAAATATCGCGACTTCGTCCACGGGTTGCTCGCGAAGGGTTTGATACCGTTGTTTGGCGCGTATCCCGCGCTGGCGAGACAGACCGCTATTCTCGCGGAAACTTGGGTTCGGACGACCGGAGAGCTCCTTCAGCGTGTGGAGGCGGATCGGGACGCCATCGCAAAGGCGTTCGCCAGCGGGACCGATCCAGGAGAGCTCGTCGCGGTCGAAACAGGCCTCTCCGATCCACATCACGGCGGCGGTCGCGTGTTCTCCCTTCGATTTCGAAGCGGCTTGAAGGTCGTCTACAAGCCGCGCGACCTTCGCTTGGAGAGAGCTTACAACGAGCTTCTGCACTGGGCGAAAAAGTGCGGACTCGAGCCCAGCCCCAAAGCGCTGCGCGTCCTGGTGCGTTCTGGCTATGGATGGGTCGAGCACGTGGAGCATCGCGGGCCGAAAAGTGAAGAGGCCGTCCGTGAGTACTTTCGACAGGCGGGGGCCATCACTTGCTTTGCGCACCTACTTCGGGCAAAAGACCTGCACATGGAGAACCTCATCGCCACGGCGGTCGGCCCGGTGCTGGTGGATACCGAGATGCTCTGCCAGCCGATCACCGCCGCCCCGGGCAACGCAGACTCTCCCCAAGAGTGGCTATCGCGTGAGAGTTGCCTCGAAACTGGAATCCTGAGCCTCTTGCATAGGGCAGGCGATGGAAGGCTCCACGACCTTGGGGGGCTGAAAGGTTGCGGCGACTTCGTCACACCGGGCAAGCGCCGCGTCTGGCACGGTGTCGGCACGGACTCGCTGCGTCTCCTGGAAGAGGCTGAGCGGGCTCCTCACGCCAAGAACCGTGTGTTCTTCGGCGAAAGCCTCCAGAGGCCTGAGCGCTTCGCGACCGAGATGCGAGAAGGCTTCGAAGCTGCCTATCGCTTCTTGTCGAGGCGGCGCGAGGAGCTCATCACTCCCGGCGGCCCTCTCTCTAGTTTCGCCGCGTGCAACACCCGCGTCATCTTCCGCTCCAGCGTACAATACGCGCTCCTGCAATACGTGCTCGCTCAGCCCAGATACCAACAGGTGGGATGGCTCCGAAGTGTGGTCATAGACTCACTCAACCGCGACGCGCGCGTTAAGAAGGACCCCCCGAGCTTATGGCGCGTGGTGGCGGCCGAGCGAAGCGCTCTCGAAAGATTGGACATTCCACGCTTCGAGCTTCCGACCACAGCAACGGAGGTGGCCTTGGAGGAAGGAGATAGGCTTTCCGGTCACTTCGCGCTCTCGGGCTTCGACGCGGTGATGGAGCGCGCGCGATCGTTGTCCGAGGCCGATCTTTCCTGGCAGCTGGCCTGCCTCGACGCCTCGCTTTCGAGCTCGGTCGACTCGCGATTCGGCGCTTGCCTCGCGTCGTCGGAGACGTCGCCGAGCGGCGACGGGTCGAACTTCATGGATCACGCGCGCTGGATCGGTGACGAGCTTCTTGAGCGCGCACGCTCGGAAGGAGGACGCCTTTCATGGCATCACTTAGATGCGCGCGGCCCCAGCCGGCCAGATGGCGAGCCGGGCCGCCTTCAACTCTACGACGGCGCGGTCGGGATCGGCCTCCTCTTTGCCGCCCTGGCGGCAACGGATGGCCATCCACGATGGAAGACCGCCGCCGGCGATGTGACGCGGACGATCCGTGACGCGATCGAGCGATCGGACGTGTGGGATCGACTCGGCGAGAAAGGCATTGGAGCTTGCGAGGGCATCGGCTCGCTCGTCTACGGCCTCACCTGGATGGGCAAGCTGGCTTCCGAGTCCAACAGCATCGAGCTCGCGCGACGGAGTGCTGCGCTACTCTCGCCGTCTCGCATTCGCTGCGACCATCGTCATGACATCATGAGCGGCGCGGCGGGAGCTCTTTTGGCTCTTCTGACGCTTCATCGTGAAGACGGGGACCCGTTGTGGTTGGCTTTGGCGTCCGAGAGCGGGCGTCATCTCCTGTCGGCGGCAACGACGGGGAACGACGGAACCACGAGCTGGGTATCCGCGGACGGACGCCATCTTGCAGGCTTTGCGCATGGCGCCGCGGGCATCGCCTATGCGCTGTCGCGTCTATACCTGCACACGGGAGAGGACGCGCTCTTGGATACGGTGCGGTCCGCTCACAGTTTCGAGCGCCGTTTGTTCTCTGGGTCTCCGGGAAACTGGCCGGTCGTCGATGAGAGCGGGAACACCGGGCACACGATGATCGCCTGGTGCCACGGGGCTCCGGGCGTCGGGTTGGCGCGAGCCCTGTCGCTGGACGTGATCGAGGACGACGCGGTGCTTCGCGAGATCGATGTGGCCATGTCCACTACGAGACACCCAGTCCGGCAACGATCCGATCACATCTGTTGCGGCAACATGGGGCGAAGCGACGCGCTCCTCACCGTGGGACTCCGGCTCGAACGTCCTGAGCTGGTAGATGCGGCCGCGAGCGTCGCCCGCGGCGTGAACGAGATGGCTCGAGAAACCGGGCGATTTTCGTTGCCTTCGACGGAGTTCGCCTTCCAGACCTTCCTGCCCGGTTTTTTTCGAGGCCTGGCAGGGATCGGTTACCAGCTCGTGCGACTCGCCCATCCGACGAAGCTCCCATCCATTCCCGGGTTTGAGATCGATTTGAACGGCGCGGCTCCCGAGAGAGCTCAGCCGGCGCGTAACGCAATTCGATGAGCAAAGTTGATATGAAGAACTGGCCTAGCGTGCTAACGCGAGGAAACCATGTCGCAAGCCGAGATACGAAATATCAGCACACCGGTCCCTTCTGCGTTCGAGACCATGACGTTCCCCACCTATCGGTCGCTATTGAGCCTCGAGCCACAGCCGCGCCACCCGGAGATGGGGCAAACGAAGCTCATTCAGCCGGTGGCGATCGGCGCGTGGTGGGAGGGTGCGCCGGCAGGCCTCCTGGTCGCCGAGATACCGACCGGGAATTCGGGAGATGCTGAGATGTTGTCCCTATCCTGCGCGGCCGCTGTCCGGAATCGGGGGCTGGGTATGGCACTGGTGAAAAAGCTCGAGGAGGTCCTCGCGGAAAAAGGCGTTTCCCGCGTTCACGCCGTCTACATGACCGGCAAGCCGAGCATCCCGTTCGTGGAGCGCATCCTGAGCCGGTGTGGGTGGTCGGCCCCTTCGGCGCGAACGCTCACCGTGCGCTTCACCCCCGAGGAGGCGGCCGAGACACCTTGGTTCGGTCGGGTACGTTCTCTCGAGTCGGACTATCAGCTCTTCCCCTGGGAGACGCTAACGCAGGATGAGCGAGCTGAAATCGCGCGTTCGCACCAAGAGTCACCCTGGATCGCGCCGGGGCTCGAGCCTTGGATTCATGATGGTTACGGTTTCGAGCCGGCCTCGAGTCTCGGGCTGCGCTTTCGGGGCGAAGTCGTGGGCTGGGTGATCAACCACCGTCTCTCGTCGGACACGGTTCGCTTCACCTGCAGCTTCGTCAAAAAGCCGCTCGGCCGCCGGGGACGGATCATGCCTGTCTTCATCGAATCCATCAAACGAGCGCGGGATGCAGGTTTTCGAACGTGCACTTTCGTCACTCCCGTGCGCTTCAAGACCATGATCTCTTTTATCGAACGACGGTGCGCCTCTTGGGCAGGTTTCGTGGGCGAGACGAGGGGCTCGACGCGGTCGCTCAAGAATGAGACAGTAGGTTTTAAGCACAGATAGCAGATAAACCACACAGAAGATTTTCATACCAGTGGCGTGGGTCCGCTCTTCAGGAGCGCCGCGTGCCCGCGCGAAACCGGTGAGGTTTTCAAATGATGAAACACGGTTCTCGGCGTCTTTCCATTTGCTGCGTGGCTCTTTTGGCAGCGGCGTCCCTAGCCGGTCAGGAATCGCCGGACCAGCGACCTTATCGACCACCCACGATGCGCTTCGCGCCCGAGGGCGTCGGGCTTCTCGAGGCCGTTCGCGTCACTCTGGAAAACTCACCGAACATCAAGCTCCAGGAAGCGCAGACCCTGTTCCAGCAAGGCGTCGCCCAATCCCAAACCGGCCTGTTCGATACCCGGCTCTTGGGGAACTTCTCGTTCGAGTGGCGGGAAACCGAGCTGCCCGAAAGCACAAAGGACGAC
>SMYC01000028.1 GCA_004356105.1 Acidobacteriota bacterium
ACGAAGACTGCAAGCAGCACGAGTGTCGTCGCGATGACCGGGCCTGTAACCTGCTCCATGGCCTTGGCGGCCGCCTCCTTGGGGGGAAGGCCCTCGTCGTCGATGAGACGCATGGTGTTCTCGACGACGACGATAGCATCGTCGACCACGATGCCAATCGCGAGCACGATCCCGAATAGCGACAACGTGTTGATCGAAAGTCCCATCGCGAGCATGACGCCGAAAGTCCCCAAGAGGGCGACCGGGATCGTGACCGCCGGGATGAGCGTTGTGCGGACGTCCTGCAGAAAAACATAAACCGTGAGGATGACGAGAAACATTGCGATGAAGAGGGTCTCGATCACTTCCGCGATCGACGCATCGATCGCGCGCGTCGAGTCGAACGCGATCTTATATTCGAGCCCGTCAGGAAAACGCGTCGCCATCTCGTCCATCGCCGCGGTCACGCCGTCTGCGATCTCGAGCGCGTTCGCCCCTGGAAGCTGGTAAATCGCCATCCCAATCGACGGCTGTCCGTTGAGCTGGACGTACCAGTTATAAGCTTGAGCGCCGAGCTCGACTCGGGCGACGTCGCTCAGACGCAACAGGCTGCTTCCATCGACTTTGAGGATTATGTCCTCGAACTCTTCAACGGTCGAGAGCCTTCCGAGCGTGTTCACGGTGTATTGAAAGTCGAGCCCCATGGGCGACGGCGGCGCGCCGATCTGGCCGGCCGCCACTTGAACGTTCTGCTCGCGGATGGCGCGGACGACATCGTTCGTCGTCAACGCTCGGGCTTTGAGGCGCTCGGGGTCGAGCCAAATACGCATCCCGTAATCCTTCGCGCCCATCACTTGTACGTTGGCTACGCCCGAGATACGACCGAGCTGGTCTTTGATGTTCAAGTTGATGTAGTTGCTGATATAGATCTCGTCGTGCTCGGGCAGCGACGAGATCAAGTTGACCATCAGCACCATGTTGCTCGACTTTTTCTTGGTCGTAACGCCCTGACGCTTCGTTTCTTCGGGCAGTTTGGGCTGCGCGATGGCGACGCGGTTCTGAACGAGAACGGTGGCCATGTCGATATCGGTCCCGATCTCGAAAGTGATAGTCAAGTTCATCGAGCCATCGTCGGAGCTCTTCGACTGCATGTAGATCATGTCGTCGACGCCGTTGACCTCCTGCTCGAGGGGCACGGCCACCGTTTCGGCGATGACGGGAGCGCTCGCGCCGGGATAGCGTGTCTGGACCTCCACGGTAGGAGGCGTTATGTCCGGCGTGTTCTCGATGGGGAGCACGGGGATCGAGATCACGCCGATGAGAGCGATGAAGATCGAGATGACTAGGGCGAGGACCGGCCGATAAATGAAAATGCGGCTGAACATGAATCAGGACTCCGCCGAGGCTGACGCGGTCTTGGGCGACACAGGAAGTCCGGGCCGCGCGCGCTGCAAGCCATTGATAATGTAGCGCTCGCCCGCCTCGAGCCCAGAGACGATGACACGCATCCCGTCCTCGAGCCGCCCGAGCTCGACATGGCGGAGCTCGACCATGTTCCCTTCGCCGACGATCAGTAGATATTTGCCGCCGAGATCGGTTCCAATCGCGCGCTCGATGACGAGAAGGGCGCCTTTTTGGAGCTCGGTCGGGACGCGGATACGAGCAAAAAGACCCGGGAAGAGAAGACCGTCCGTATTCGGAAACACGCCCCGTATCTGAATCGTCCCCGTATTGGCGTCCACTGTGTTGTCGACATAGTCGAGACGACCTGTATGCGGCCATCCGTCCTCATTGGCCAATCCCAAGAAAGCCTGGACCTCCTCTTCCGGGCTACGGATTCGCTCCGAGACCGTACGGCCGCGATGGCTCAGAAGCTCGAGGACGATCCGTTCGCTCACGTCGAAATAGACATAGATGGGGTCCATGCGAGCGATCGTCGTGAGTAGCGTGTTCTCTCCCGAGCCGACGAGGTTGCCGACATCCACGAGCCGCCGGCTGACGACACCCGCGATGGGAGCACGCACCTCGGTATAGCTCAAATCGAGCTCTGCTTGCTCGAGCCGCGCTTTTGCGCCGAGCAAGCTCGCTTCGGCTTGTTGCACGTCCGCGCGCGCCCGGTCGACTTCCTGTTGGCTGACCGCGTCGGTGCGGATCGCTTGCTCGAGCCGCTCCAGGTCGGACCGCGCGCGCGCAAGCTCGGCTTCCCAAGACTTGACCTCCGCATCGGCCCCATTGCGGCGCGCGATATAGGGCGCTTGCTCGATCACGAATAAAAGCTGGTCTTTTCGAACCGTGGCGCTCGCTTGGAACGCTTGACGTTCGAGCTCGCCCGACACGCGCGCCCGAATCTCGACGGACTCGACCGCCTCGGTTCGGCCGGTGAATTCCTGATATCCCATCACGTCCCGCTGCTCAGGCACCGCAACGGTGACTTCAGGCGCCGGCCGTGGAGGAGCTTCCCCGCCCGATTGACACGCGCCCAAGACGATGACGGCGACAAGGATCCAAAAACTGTGACGTCTCATTTTTTCACCGGTTTGACGAGCGGCGTCTCAGAGGCAAGGCCGAGCTCGGCGAGCAGTTGAATTTGATGCTCGACTTGAATGAATCTGGCAGCGATCGTCGTGGAGAGTGCTTCTTCGACACGCCCGAAATATTTCTTTTTGAGCTTCAGATGATCTTCTTGAAGCTGGAACCGGGCTTCGACCAGCCGCCTCGCGTTCTCGTTCGAGAAGCTTTCATACTTGCTTGCATATTGCGTGAGCAACTCGAGTCGGCGATCACTGAGCTTCGAGAGCTGGAGCTCGTATTCCCGGTAAATGGGCCAAAAGACGTCCGCGTCATCTTCGCTAAACGCCATGGATTCAGTGAGGATCGCCACTTTTTCCGTGCGAAGGTCGGAGCGCATGAGCTCGATGAACGGCTCCTGAGCGCCAGCGAAGCTGGGCGAGCCGAGCATGCAAAACGCCAAGAATGAGGCCTTTGAGAATCTCAATAAATCTACTCCTTCTGTCACCCGACGGCGCTACACCGCCAAAGCGGCCCTATTCTAACTCTAACCCCAACCGTGCGTCCCCGCATCGCGCGGGCGATCATCGATTGAGCGGTGGAAGCTCATCATGCTCGGTTGCCGCGGGAGCGCGTCGTTTGCGAGCCGCCGCTACGCGGCGGTAGAGGGCTTTGCCGGACCAGGCGACCCCGTCAGCCGGCTTCGCGTATAACGTCGCGCCGAGCGCGCACGCCTCTCGGTCGAGCTTTGGATCGGAGACGTCAAAGCCTATCTCAGACGCGAGATCTCTAGTGCTCGAGCTCGCGTGCCTTTTGGAGCTCGGCCTCGGCTTCCTCAAACCTCCCGGCATGGTGAAAGGCAAGTGCCAAATTCTTGCGAAGAATAGGATCGCCTGGGCGTGGCGCCACACTGTCTCGGAAGAGCTCGATCGCTGTGAGGGCTTCGCCCCGCTCCAGAAGAAAGCTACCCAACCCCTGCTGCGCAGGGATCAGCGAAGGTTTTGTCTCGAGCGCCTCGCGATAGTGGGCTTCCGCCGAGGCGGAGCGGCCGAGGCTCACGAGCGCCAGTCCGAGATCCGCATGGACCTGGGCAAGGCGAGGTTGGGCGGTGAGAGCTTTCTTGAAGTGGATGATGGCTTCCTCCAGGCGGCCATTCACCGCGTAAGTCGTACCGATTTCGTGATGCACCCGCGCAGGCGGCTCGGGCCAGAGCCTCAACAGCGTTTTGTAATCCGCAAGCGCTTCGACTTTGCGCTGCTCTCGCACATTGAGCTTGGCGGCGAGCCACACTGCGTCTCGATTTGCCGAGGCCGTCGAGCTATTCGACATCACCAAATCGAGCGCTCGGCGCGCTTCAGTCACACGCCCGGACAGCATGAACCATCGCGCGCGGGCAACCGCGAAGGACGCCTCCGGGAAGTCGGTCAAAGCTCGATCGAGGACGCGTCGCGCTTGGTCGATTTCACCGCCATCGAGAAAAAGCCTCAGCAAGGCGAGCGTCTTTTGCTGGCGGTCCGTGGGAGCGAGTTTATCGGACGCGAGCATAGCCTCGAGCAGACGCACCTGGTGGTCCCAGAGCCGGAACGGCTCATAGCCTCGCAGGAAACGCTCGGCACCTCGGCCCTCCCGGCGCGCAGCAAGAGGGTTCCGAGCCGATAGCGAGCGCCCCGATGATTAGAATTGAGCTCGAGCACCAGCACGATAGGCATCGAGCGCGTGTGCGAGCTCGTCGAGCGCTTCGAGCGATCGCGGGTAGTCGTAGCGGGCGGCAACCGCGGTCGGAGCGAGAGCAACAGCCTTCTCGAAGGCCAAAACCGCACCGCGATCATCCGCGAGAGCCGATAATGCAAGTCCCCTACCGTGATGGCCGGAAGCGTTTTCGGGCTGCGACGCGAGGAGCGCATCGAAAATCTCCAGGGCTTCGCGATAGCGTTCATCTTGAAGCGCGATGTGTCCGTCGCCGTCGTTCTGAGGCACGAGGGTTAGTAAAAGCGCCAGCGCTCCCGCCTCGAACATAGGTCGACCATTATACGAGACATCGTCGCAACCCTCGCGAGCCGGACAGAGACAACCTTTGGCGCCGGCGACCGACGATCTGAGGCGCAAAGGAGAATCCGTCTCGGAGGTATGCTCACGGCGGCAAAACACGGCGTCCATGCTAGACTCTGCGGTCTCGATGGCGCGAAACGTCTTTCTGGAAGCACTCGCGCAAATTCCGAAAGGGCAAACGCGATCCTTCATGGAGCTTGCCGCAATGGCCGGTTGTCCGGGCGCGGCCCGCGCAGCAGGACGAGCTGTCGCGGCCTGTCCCTCGGAATTGCCCCGACACCGCGTCGTCAGCGCTAGCGGAAAACCGCGAGACGGCGAACAGTGCAGCCAGTTGCGCCGTGAAGGCGCACGAGCGAAAGCCGGAGAATCGATCGACCTCTGGGCGAGACGTATGGGCGCCCGTCTCGTCGGTCGGTACGGTACGCGAGAGCTCGCACGCCCGGTCGAGGCCGAAAAATTGAAATGGTGCTCCGAGGAGCTCGAGGCTTTCGCCGATGAGGCCGTTGCCCGCGCGCGCGGCTTCCAGCCGGCTGGGACGCCGCCGTTTTCAGGTGAGCCGCTTCCACCAAGGTCGAGCGTTAGCGCTGCGGCGGGCCTCGATCCGTTAGAGAAACGGCTCGATAGGATCGAGTGGGGCCGGGCGAATGGCCCTTCGTACAAGCGGTATACACCGATTGCCCAAGCTGATAGCACCTTCGGAGTGCCAATCCATTCTCGACGCCTCGGCCACAATCGAGCGATTCGAGCGCACGATTCAAATGCTGCCCAAGGGCTACGGTGTCGGAACCTATCATTATTGCGGAGAGCCCTTGCCCGTACCAGCGGGAGCACTACGAGAGCGTCTTTATCGCGAGCTCGCCCCGTCCGACTATCCCAAGAATCTCGCGGCCTTCTGGAAGCGCTGCCGCAACGCCAAGCAGAAACGAGCCTCTTCAATTCTCATCTGCTATGGCGAGGGAGGCGTCAACCACCCGCATCGAGACGTCTATGGCAAGGTTTGGTTCCCGTTCCAAGCCGTCGTGATGCTCTCGCGGCGTGGGCGTGACTTTGCCGGTGGCGAGTTCTTCGTCGAGGATGAAGCGACCGGCGATCGCGAGATCGCGAAGGTGAGCAAAGGCGATGTGGTCTTGTTTGTCACGCGTGAGCGCGTCGACGGAGGCCGCGTAGCCGTCCGACACGGCATGCAGCCCGTAACGCAAGGCAAACGTTACGCGCTGGGGATGGTCTTCCACCTAGCCGAATAAGTCCCGGTTCCCGAATCCTGGACGCTGCTGAATGCTGGTCAAACTTCAAGCTGTTCTGCAAACTCAACGAACTTCTCGATAAATCGGGTGATCTTGTCGCGCGTCTCCGTCTCGGCGTTCAAAAACTCCAGGCCGAAGCCGCCAGGCAGCTCCGAAGGCGGGTTGTCGGCGTCCCGCGTGCGCCAGCGCACGATCATATCCGCATCGACTTGACCCAATTGAAATGGAAGGAAAAATTGTACACGGACTGTATCCCCCATTTCGAAGGGCTCGCTGGCATTGAGAAAAACACCCCCGCGGCTGAGGTTCAGAACATATGCCTGCCCAACCTTGTCTCGCTTCTTGTAAACCGCGCTAATCGTCAGC
>SMYC01000029.1 GCA_004356105.1 Acidobacteriota bacterium
ATCCCCACATCCCCTCCTATCCCCACCTCTCCTTGCTTTTAGCGGCGTTTTTAAAGGCAAGGGGATGTGGGGATGAGAGTCAGCTGTGTGGTTTGGATTTAGAACGCTTTCAGGTTTACCTGGCTAGGCTAGCATTAGCCGAGGACCGAAACTCGAGTCAGAATCTCATGGTGGTGGACGGCACGGGGCTCGAACCCGTGACCTCGGCATTGCGAACGCCGCGCTCTCCCAGCTGAGCTAGCCGCCCATGTTGCGGAGCATGGAAAACGCACCATGCTAACAAGACGACTTGCTCCAGGCAAGAGACAGTGAGACTATCCTGTATTCTCGGGGCCATGGCTGGAATTACTGCACGTTGCGCGCTGTAATGTCGAGCAGCTGACGCTCACGATCGATGATTAAGATGGCGACGGAGGCCTTTGTGGTTCTTCAACGGAGTTTTTATGGTTGGCTTTTGATGGTGCTCCTCGGGGCGCCGCTACTCGCACAAGATGTTTTCGACCCGACCGACCCGATGGATGATGACGAACTGACCGGTATCGAGGTCGGGGCCCGTATCCCGGATTTCCGTGCGATCGATCAAAACGGTAAGGCTTGGGATTTCGATGCTTTGAAAGGGCCGAACGGCGCGGTTCTTCTCTTTCATCGCTCGGCAGATTGGTGACCGTATTGCAAAACCCAGCTCGTGGAGCTGGAAAAATCCTTCGACAAATTCAAGGCCCAAGGTCTGGCAGTCGCTGCGATTAGCTACGACAACCCCGAAATCCTCGCACATTTCTCCGAGCGGATGGGAGGGTTTCGCTATCCGCTCCTTGCGGATCCGGCCTCGGAGATGATTCGCGCGTTTGGCATCTTGAACCGCAACGTCCCAGAAGACCACGCCTTTTTTGGCATGGCGCGGCCGGGCACATTCGTCGTCGATGCGGACGGTATCGTCACGTCCAAATATTTCGAGCCGGGACACCGTCAGCGCGTGACCGCGGATAGTCTTTTGGTCCGCGAGTTCGGCGCGGACGGCGGCACCCGTCTGCAAATCGATACGGCTCATTTTAAGCTGATCGCTTACGCCGCCCAGGACAACGCCCGCCGCGGGAACCGGATTACTCTTGTGCTGGAGCTCGAGCTGCCTCCGAAAATGCATGTCTATGCTCCCGGCGTCGAAGGCTACCGCCCCGTCTCGGTGGTTGTTGCGGAAGCTCCTTACTTGAAGGTGCACGATACGGTGTTCCCCGAATCGGAAATTATGCATTTACCCGCAATTCAAGAGAGCGTACCGGTCTTTCACGGGTCGGTCCGGATCCTTCAGGACATAACGCTTTCGCCGCGGCTTCCGGGCTACGATCAGCCGGACGTCACGGAGCTCGAGATTCCGGTGACGTTCTCATATCAGGCCTGTGACGATAAGGTGTGCTATCTGCCGTCGGAGCTTTCGGTGACTTTCAAGCTCGACCTTCTGCCGCATGATTCAAAGCGCGCTCCGGAAGAGATCCGCCACAAACCGAGCTCATCGAGTCGGTGAGACGATTTCTTCGGCGAGGCTTATGAGCGAGAGCGGTGCGGAGCCTTCGGCTTTGTTGTTGACGATGACGAAGGCGCGCTTCGCGTCGCGACACAGGGTCGAGACCGCGCGGCGCGAGCCGGCGTCTTCGTTCAGAAGCTTGTCGAAGGGATAGAAAGCCTCTTTGGCGTCGCCATAGCGCAAGCTACGCCGTAGCATCCAGCGGATGACGATGGTGGGCCACGCATCGGGTGCGGATTGCTGGACCTGCTCGTCGAGTGAAGGCATGTTGGGGTGGACGTTAAAGCAGTGGCTCGCGCCGACATCGTGCAAGAGCTCGCGATAGCCGTCGTTGAAAAGCTCGGGGTTGCGGAGCTCTACGGCATAGAGCACTCCCTTGGGAAGCTCGGACAAGAAGCGGTGGAGCTTGTCGTTGAACGCGGCGACGTCGTCCACAAATTGCGGCGGGAACTGAAGCAACATGACGGCGGCACGATGCCCTAGCCCTTCGAGACACGGGCCGATGACTTCGTCGATCGCATATCTAGGCTCGAGAAATAACGGGTTGGGCGAGGCGATGTCGTCCTTCTGGCGCGTGCGCGTCACGAGCTCGTGAGCTTTGACGACGAAGCGAAAGTCTTCCGGGACCGCGGACCGGTAGCGCGCGAAATCCTCCGCCGTGATGGGACCGTAATAGGTGCGGTCGATGCACACTGTTCGAAACAAAGGATGACGTGCATAGGCCGTGAGCCCGTGCCGCGCGAGCGTCGTCTGCGAGACCTTGCGGTCATAGACGATGCCGTCCCAGCCTGGGAACGACCAAGAGGAGGTCCCCAAGTAGAGTCCTTCATGCAGCTCAGCGGCGAGCACGCGCACCCGGGCCGGCGGTTCGGCCGCGCCGACCGGGGCGAAAAGCGATAGCTGTTCCATTGGCTCATGGATCGAAGACGAGCGTCGTGCATACCGAAATGGGTGTGTTTCCGAGCCGCGGCGGCTCGTATCTCCATTGACGCGCGGCTTCCAAGAGCGCTTCCTCCGCCGCGGCCCAGCGCGGCTCGAGCGAGCGCACGATCGTTGCTTCCATGACATCCCCGTCGGGTGTGATGACGATCTCGGCGATCATTTTACCTGTGCGCTCGATGCGAGAGACGGGGAACTGGACATCGACGTCGTACGTTCGTATCGGCATCGGTATGCCTCCGACGCCCGCGAGGAGCGGGTTTTGGATATTGGGCTTTCTCCATGCGCTTGACCATCTGCAGGCGCGGCTCGCTTCGGGGCTCGCCGTATCCATAGCGACGGGCTCTTCGGGGATCGTCTGCACTTGTTCGCTGCCAATCATCGCTGTCTCGAGTGGCTCTTCTCCGATCGTCGCGGCGGGTGCCGACTTGCTCGGTCTCGGACTCTCTTGCGGTGGCGAACCGCACCGCGCGAGTGCGAGGATGGCGAGGAGAACCCATGAGCGCGGCATGATCGGTCGAGCGACATTGTAATCTCGCTCCACGAACCCGATCAAAGTCATCGCGCCAGTCGCTTGGCGAGCGTCGAGCGCGCGTCTTCGAGCGCTTCCCGAAGCCTCTGGGTGTCGGGGCCGCCGCCTTGAGATACTTGCGGTGAACCGCCGCCACGGCCGCCGACGCGCCCAACGGATCCACGTAGGAGCTCTCCCATCGGAGCGTCGACGTCGATCGAGCGTGCGAAAACGAGATGCGCGCGTCCGTCGTCGATAGCACCCAGGAGCAAAACACGCCCGGGCTGAGCCGCGAGCTCCATCGCGATCGCTCGGAGCTCCGCCGGGCCGACCCCCGTGATTTCCCGGGCCAGAACATGCACATCGCCGATGGCGTCGGCGTCGTGCATCCAGGCTTCCGCGCTCGACGCGAGCGCCTCGCTTCTGAGTCGCGTTAGCTCCTTTCCCATCGATTTGCGCTCGTCCTGAAGCTTCTGCGCCGTCTCGACGAGTGCGGCTTCCGAGCTGCTGAGAACGCTCGCGAGCGATCGGATTCGGCGCACCGTCATACGGTAGTCTCGAAGGGCGCGCTCACCGCAGAGAAACTCGACCCGGGTGCCGCCTTTGAGCTTTTCGAGACCGCGGATGACGACCGGACCGATCTCCGCACTCGAGCGTGGATGTGTGCCGCAGCAGGCTTGACGGTCGAAGCCTTCGACTTCGACAATACGAAGAGAGTCTTGTTTCGGTGGCGTTTTTCTGAGCTCGAGGGTTTTAGCTTCGACGCTTTCGACGAAGCGGCTCTTGATGGGTACGGCGCGCGCGACGACGTCGCTAACGGCGCGCTCGACCGCGTCGACTTGGTTGTTTGACAGGGAAGATTTATCGAGATCGATCGTCGAAACCTTGGCTCCGAGATGGAAGGACGTCGTCTCGGCTCCGGCCTCGCGGACGAAAGCGGCGGAGAGCACGTGCTGGCCCGAATGCTGTTGCATGTGATCGTGCCGCCTCGCGGTGTCGATCTCACAACGAACCTGTAGGCCTTCGGGACGCTTCTCGACGAAGTGGAGAATCGTGTCGTCCTCGGACTCCAGCACCTTCGTGACCTCGATCCCGTCGATCGTACCCAGATCGTAGGGCTGTCCACCGGATTCGGGATAAAAGTAGGTCGCGTCGAATACGAGTGCGATGCCTTCAGGCAGATCGCGCGTCTCGAGGATCTCGGCCTCGAAAGACGTGACGTAGGGGTCTTCTAGATAAAGCTTCTTCGTCATCAGAAATACTTGGCTCCAGATGCCGTGTTGAACAAAATGACGGTTTCATCCTTGCCCACCCAACTCTCGTCGACGAGACTCTCGAGGGCGGCGAGACAAGCTCCGCCTTCGGGGCAGGCGAAGATGCCTTCGGTCGCGGTGAGCGCGCGGCTCGCTTTCATGAGCTCGTCGTCGGTGACCGCGACGGCCCGCCCTTTTGTCTCGCGCAGCGCACGCAGGATCAGAAAATCACCGAGAGCTTTGGGAACGCGCAGCCCGGGGGCTATGGTGGCGGCGTTTTCCCAGGGAGTGCACTCTAGAGCACCGCTTTCCATCGCGCGCTTGAGTGGAGCGCAGCCTGTGGACTGCACCGATACGAGCCGCGGCCGGCCGCTTCCGATCCACCCGAGCGCTTCCATCTCGTCGAAAGCTTTCCACATCCCGACGAGGCCAGTCCCGCCACCCGTGGGGTAGAGGATGACGTCGGGAAGCGTTCTCTCGAGCTGTTCGAAGAGCTCGTAGCCCATCGTCTTCTTGCCCTCGAGACGATAGGGCTCTTTCAACGTCGAAAGGTCGTACCATCCGTGGCGCTCCGACCGCTCCGCCACGAGACGGCCGGCATCGCCAATCAACCCGTCGACAGTGGTCACCTCCGCGCCGAAAGCTTCGGCTTCCGCGACCATCCCGCGCGGTGCGTCTCGCGGTACAACGATGTGAGCGGGCAAGCCCGCCCGCGCCGCGTAGGCGGCGAGAGCGCCTCCGGCGTTGCCAGCCGAGGCCACGGCGAGCTCTTTCGCGCCGAGAGCGACCGCCATCGACACCGCGACCGCCATCCCTCGCACCTTGAAGCTCGCGGTGGGGTTCAGACCTTCATCTTTGATGTAGAGGCGGGAAAGTCCGAGCCGTGCGCCTTGCCGATGGGCCTGCAGAAGCGGGGTGCCGCCCTCGCCTAGAGAAAGGATATCGCGGGCATTGGCTAGCGGCAGAAGCTCCCGGTAGCGCCAGATGTTGAACGGACGGCCCGTGAGCGCGTCCGGCTGGAATGAAGCGCGGGCCCGAGCCGTGTCGTAGCGAGCGAGCAGGGGAGCGCCGGCTCGCGACACATGCTGAATCTCGCTTTTCTCGTACGACTCTCCGGTACGAGAACATTCGAGGTGAGTAAAAAACGTCTCCTCCGCCCTTTCGACCATTTTTGTGTACTGTTTTCAAGGCAAGGAGAGGTTTGGATAGGAGGGGATAGCGGGATAAAAGAAAAGCAGTTTTGTTATCCCCACATCTCCTCCTATCCCCACCTCCCCCTTGCCTTTAACGAACTTCTGAGAAGGGGCACTAAACGGTCATCAAATCCTGCTCTTTGTTTTTCACGATCTCGTCCACCTTCTTGACGTGCTCGTCGGTCAGTCCTTGCACCTCCTTGAGAGCACGCTTCTCGTCGTCCTCCGAGATCTCTTTGTCTTTGAGCATTCGCTTGAGCCGATCGTTCGCGTCCCGGCGTACCTGGCGGAGTGCGGTGCGACCGTCTTCCGCCATCTTGCCTACTTGCTTGACGAGTAGCTTCCGCCGCTCTTCCGTGAGCGGCGGGATGTGGATGCGGAGGGTCTTCCCGTCATTGGCCGGGTTCAAGTCTAGATCCGACGAGAGGATCGCTTTCTCGATTGTTGCGAGCAGGGATGGCTCCCACGGCTGGACCGTGATCAGATTGCCTTCTGGCACGGCTAGGTTGGCGACCTGATTGAGAGGTGTCTTGGTTCCGTAATAATCGACGGTGACACCGTCCAAAATGGCCAGAGAAGCGCGCCCGGTACGGACCGAAGCGAGATCCGTCCGGAGGACCTCGAGGGTCTTGTCCATCCGGTGTCGGGCGTCTTTCATGAGCTCTTTTTCCATCACTCTCCTCCCAGGATTCCATCGACTCGAGTCCCGATTTTTTCGCCGGCCACGACACGCTTCATGTTGCCTCGTTGTTTGATGTTGAAGACGATGATGGGGAGCGAGTTATCGAGACATAAAGAGATGGCTGTCGTGTCCATCACTTTGAGGCCTTTTTCGAGCACTTGCATGTAGGTGATGTGTTCGAAGAACTCGGCGTCGGGGTGTTTTTCCGGGTCAGCGGAATAGATTCCGTCGACGCGCGTTCCCTTCAAGATGATGTCGGCTTTGATCTCCATCGCGCGCAGCGCGGCCGCGGTGTCCGTCGAAAAATAAGGATTGCCGGTACCCGCGGCAAAAATCACGATCCGCCCTTTCTCCAGATGGCGAATCGCGCGGCGGCGGATGAAGGGTTCGGCGACTTCGCGCATCTCGATCGCCGACATGACGCGGGTATCGATGCCCAGCTTCTCGAGCGCGTCCTGCAGCGCTACCGCGTTGATGACCGTCGCGAGCATGCCCATGTGGTCGGCGGCGACGCGGTCCATGCCGCGTGCGGATGGCGCCACCCCTCGAAAGATGTTACCGCCGCCGATCACGCAGGACGTCTGAGCTCCGAGAGAGTGGACTTCCTGGAGCTCCTCTGCCATCTTGAAGGTGACTTCGGGGTCGATCCCGAACGATTTCTCGCCCATCAGGACCTCTCCGGAGAGTTTGACGAGAATGCGCTTGAAGGCAGGCATATTGTGGACAGGCTCCTTCGACATTGATCTGAAGTTGTACCACTCCGGACAAAAGCTTCAGATTAATCCCTGCTGTGGGGACCCATCGCCCCCGCCGCGTGCGCGGCGCATAGGCTCCGAGCTCCCTTCGCCGAGGCAGGAGAGTACTAGAGAGCTTCGCCGCGTTCAAACCGCACGAAGCGGCGGACCTGGATGTTCTCTTTGAGCACTGCGATGCGGGAGTTCAGTAACTCCTCGACCGTTTGATCGGGATTCTTGATGAAGGCCTGTTCGAGAAGCACGTTCTCCGAATAGAACTTCGCGAGTCTGCCCTCGACGATCTTCTCGATCACGTTGGCCGGCTTACCGGAGGCTTCCGCTTGGCTCGTGAGGATGTCGCGCTCTTTGTCGAGCGCGTCCTTCGGGACGTCCTCACGGCGCACCCAACGGGGCGCTGAAGGCGCCGCCGCGGCCACTTGCATGCCGAGGTCCCTCACGAGCTCTTGGAACTCGTCGGTATTGGCCACGAAGTCGGTCTCGCAATTCACCTCAATGAGAACCCCGACGCGTCCGCCCGTGTGGATGTAGGAGCTTACGCGACCCTCTATCGTGGAGCGCCCGGATCTCTTTTCTGCGGTCGCCTTTCCTTTCTTGCGGAGGATGATGGCGGCGTCATCGACGTTGCCATTGGCTTCCTGGAGCGCCGTTTTGCACTCCAGGAGTCCAGAGCCCGTTTTTTCGCGGAGCTCTTTGACTTGCTGTGCGGAAATGGTCATGGTTCTAGCCTCTTCTAAGAATGCGGTAGCAGGAGAATAATCAGGAGATTTTAGTCCCCTTTACGCGCGTCGGGTGTCAGGCGGGAGGAGACGTCGTCGGCGGCGTCGAATCGTCCTTGGCGTCTTCAGCTGGCTTGGCGTCTTCAGCTGGCTTGGCGTCTTCAGCTGGCTTGGCGCCTTCAGCTGGCTTGGCGCCTTCAGCTGCCTCAGCCGGCGGCTCGGAGCCGCTCGACGCTTCCTTCGAGCTTTCTTTTTCCGCCGAGCCCGACATGTCCCCAGCTTCGGTCACCTGCTTCGTCATATCGCGCCCGGCAATGACGGCATCCGCGATGCGTGACGTGAAGAGCTTGATCGCGCGGAGCGCATCGTCGTTGCCCGGAATCACATAGTCCACGACGTCCGGGTCGCAGTTGGTATCAACGATAGCGATCACGGGAATCCCGAGCTTCCGCGCTTCGTGCACCGCGATCTCTTCCCGGTTGGCGTCCACGACGAAAATCGCATGCGGAAGACCACCCATGTCGATGATGCCGCGCAGGTTCTTGTCGAGACGCTTACGTTGTTTGTCTAGACGGGAGAGCTCTTTTTTGGAGAGCTCGTCGAAACCCCCTTCTTCCATCATGGAGGTTAGCTCGCGTAGCCGGGCGATGCTCTTCTGGATCGTTACAAAGTTCGTGAGAAGCCCGCCGAGCCAACGCTCGTTGACATAGAACATGCCGGCACGCTGAGCCTCTTCGGCCACGATTTCCTGGGCCTGTCGCTTTGTCCCGATGAACAGGATTTTCTTTCCCTCGGTGCCGAGCTGAGTAGCGAACTTCAGTGCCACTTTGAAGAGCCGGAGCGTCTTCTGCAAGTCGACGATATAGATCCCGTTGCGTTCACCGAAGATATATTGCCGCATCTTCGGGTTCCAGCGCTTCGTCTGGTGGCCGAAATGGACGCCCGCTTCGAGCAGCTCTTTCATCGTAATCGAAGACAACTGAAATCCTCCCTTTAACGTTTGGAGTACTGGAAGCGTTTGCGTGCGCCGGGCTGGCCGTACTTCTTACGTTCTTTGATTCTCGCGTCTCGAGTCAAAAACCCGCCTTTTTTCAGCTGAGCCCGAAGCTCTTGGTTGAAATCGCAGAGCGCGCGGCTAATTCCGAGGCGCAAGGCCCAAGCTTGGCCGGTGCTGCCGCCGCCGGCGATGTTGGCATAGATATCGAACTTCTCGGCGGACTCCGTCAATGCGAGCGGTTGCTTGAGGATCATCTTGAGCGCATCGCTCGGGAAATAATCCTCGATGGTCCGCTTGTTGATTTTGATTTCGCCGCTGCCTGGACGTAGATAAACGCGGGCTATCGACGATTTTCGCTTGCCGGTCCCGTAATACTGGATTTTGCTAGATGTAGCCAAGGGCCTTCGAGCTCCTTTTCGCTTTGTGCGTGTTCACCCGGGAAGAACCGGCCGAATCGACGCGGTCCTCGCTGACTGGATTAAGATGGTGCCCCATTTCGAGCTAGCGTGGAACGCGAGTTCTGAGCTCGAGCGGCGCGGGTTTCTGCGCTTCGTGCGGGTGCACCGAGCCCTTATAGACCTTTAGCTTTCGAAATTGCGCTCGCCCGACGCGGTTGTGCGGCAACATCCCTCGAACCGCTGATTCGATGAGCCGCTCGGGATGCTTGGTCCTTACCTCTTCAGCGCGTGCTTTACGGATACCGCCCGGGTAGCCCGTGTGTCGGTAATAGATTTTGGTCTGCTCTTTGCTGCCCGTCAGAACAACTTTGTCGGCGTTGATAACGATGACGTGATCCCCGGTGTCGAGAAATGGAGCATAGCCCGGCTTGTCCTTGCCGGTCAGGACCACTGCGATACGGCTTGCGAGACGACCCAGCACTAGGCCTTCTGCGTCCACGACGTGCCATGCACGGTGGATCTCACTCTTCTTCAAAAAGGTCGTCGTCATGAGTCTCCACTAGCCAAGATATCAGAAAAAAAATTTGGGCCATGGAAATCGCCCAAACGACTAATGTAATTGTCGTTCCAGGAGTTGTCAAGGGAAAAAGCCCAGAAGCGCCCGAGGAGTATTCGTTGCCGCGAGTCCCAATAGGCGACGAGAGCCATTTCAACAAGTGGTTGACCCGAATGAGGTAAGAAATTGCTTGAGGTGGGATTGGAGCCATTTACTTGATGGTTCTGGTCCCATAGAAGAAATAGGCCATTCCACGAAAAAGATCGAAAAATCTTGCCGAGCTCGAGACCTCAACATGTTGTGGAATTCGATTTGAAAGCTACTGTCCGTAGAGGTCTAATCGCGGGCGGCGCCAGCGAGCCCAGGGATTGGGGGGAAACCCCAACAAAAAACGTTGACGAATCCCGAACCATCCTTGATAATAGTTGAAAGATTCCAGCACATATGTGGCCTTTTTTTTCTTGACATACAGTTTCTTTGTGCCGTACGCTCATAAAGTACTTTAACATCTTCGCGGTAAGTATCCTTGAAACTTAGTGGAGCTTGGGCCGATGGGTCTCTTCGGTAAGAAGAAAAATTTGGTCGGACTTGACATCGGGTCGAGCTCCGTCAAAGCGGTCGAAATGAAACCTGGCAAGGGAGACACTTGGCAGCTTTCGACGATCGGACTCGAGTACTTGCCCCAAGAGGCCATTGTTGACGGCCAGATCATGGACTCTACGTCCGTCATCGACGCGATCCAAAAGCTCTTTTCCGAATATCGTATAAAGACCCACGACGTTGCGACAGCGATCAGCGGAAGCTCTGTCATCGTCAAGAAAATCCAGCTTCCCTCGATGACGGAACAAGAGCTCGCGGAGTCCATCCACTGGGAAGCGGAGCAGTACATCCCGTTCGATATCCAGGAGGTCAATCTGGACTACCAAGTTGTTGACCCGGGCGGCGCGGGCGGCAACATGGACATCCTGCTCGTCGCCGCGAAGAAGGACAAGATCAACGACTATCAAAGCGTCATCACGCAGGCCGGCCGGAACCCCGTCGTCATGGACGTAGACGCTTTCGCGCTTCAGAACGCCTACGAGATGAACTACGGTGTCGAGCCGGGCCGCGTCGTCGCGATGGCCAATATCGGTGCGAGCCAGACGAACATCAACGTTATTCGTGGCGATACCTCGATCTTCACCCGCGACATCACGACGATTGGTGGGAATCAGTTTACCGAGGCCATCCAGAAGGACCTCAACGTATCCTACGAGCAAGCTGAGAACATGAAACAAGGCCATGGCGAGGGCGAGGGCGCGGAGTCGGTCGCCGGTATCTTGCAGGCGGTCACTGAGCAGGCCCTCGTGGAAATCCAGAAAACCTTCGATTTCTTCAAATCGACGACCTCCGAGGAGCGGATTGATCGCGTTGTTCTGAGCGGTGGAAGTGCCCGCATTCCGGGCCTGGCCGACGCGATGTCGGAGCGCTTCGACTCGCGAGTGGAAATTTTCAATCCTTTCCAAAATGTCACCTACAACCCGAAAGATTTTGATGCTGAGTTTCTCGAAGAGGTCGGCCCGGCCTGCGCCATCGCGGTCGGCCTAGCCATGAGAAAGGCAGGTGAGTGATGATTCGCGTCAACTTACTAGGTAGCCAAGAAGCAGTCGGCGGCGGGGGGCTCGGCGAGTCTTTCGGAGGCGGCGAGGGTCCGGAGAAAAAAGGCATTGTCGTAGGCATAGCGATTCTCGGGATCGCTATCGGCGCCATCGCTTTCCAATGGCTCGGCTCCACGCGAGAGATCAATCAGCTCGATGAAGAAATCAACGAGATGACTCAGGAAAAGACGCGGCTTGCGCCCATCATCGCTCAGGTCGAGGAGTATCAAGCGAAGCTCACGGAGCTCGAGGAAAAGGAGCGGCTGATCGAGCGCCTCAAGAATGAGCGCCAAGGTCCCGTTCGGATGCTCGACGCGCTTTCCGCGGAGCTTCCAGATTTCGTGTGGCTGACCGACCTCGTGCAGAGAGGTACGCAAGTAACGATCGACGGCATGGCGGCTTCGCTCGTGAGCGTCGCCGACTACATTCGAAAACTCGAAGACAGCGAGTGGTTCGAAAACGTCGAGCTCGTCGACGCATCGGTGAACACTCGGCAGGAACAAGAATTCACGGAATTTCAGCTGCGTACGCAGCTCGTCACGCCCTCGGCAGACCCGCAATCGGCTGGAGGCGCTGGGGCACGGTAGCGAGGAGAGGCAGATCATGGGCAAACTAGGTTTTGGAGCTCAGCTTTTAGTGTTCGCCTTCTTGGGCGCTATCCTCTATGGCGGGTTCTTGGTCTGGGTTCAGGGCCCGATGAAGCAGGAGATCGAGGAGAAGACGAACCAGAGAAGAAGCCTCCAAGCTGAAGTCGAGAACGCCAAGACGACGGCCGCGAGGCTACCCGAGTTTCGCCGTGAGGTCGAGCGCAAGGAAGCGATTCTCCAAGCGCTCTCCCGCATCCTTCCGAGCCGGAAGGAAGTCGACGACCTTATGCGCAAAGTACAGCAGCTCGCGGCCGAATCGAGCCTCGACGTGCTTCGCTTCCGGCCCGAGGCGACACGGCCTCAAGAGTTCTATGCCGAGTTTCCCATCACGCTGGATCTCGATGGCAGTTTCCACAACCTCGCCTATTTTTTCGACCGGTTGAGTCGCCTTTCCCGTATCGTCAACGTCTCGAATCTCAAAATCGCATCGAAACGGAATCCGACGATCTCATCCACGATTTCCGCATCGTGCACGGCAACGACGTTCCTTTTCATCGAGCAGACCGTCGACGCGAGTCAATGAGCCCTAAGTCTAGACCTATATAGAACCTAAACCCGACCAAGACAATGCTTCAAATGCCCGAGGTACCAGCCATGCGGTCACGATTACGGCCTGCTAGCTTCGCGCTCGCGGCCGTTCTGGTGGCATGGACGAGCTCTGCGCAGACCGAAAGTACTGCGAGCGCTCAGAGCGCCGCAGAAGAAGGCCAAGAGGCTCCGGATGCGTCCGAGCAGGACGCCCTGGGCCCCGAGGGTGAGGTTTCGCAGGGCATCGAGATCACCGACGGATCTGGATTTCGGTACACATCTCGAGGGCGCCGCGACCCGTTCGTGAGCCTTGCCCTCGGCGTCAATGTTCTGCCCCCGGAAATTCGAGCGCCAGGTCTGCAGGGAATGTTGATTCAGGAAGTCACCCTTCGCGGGGTAGTCAAGACTCTCGATGGCTACATCGCTATGATCCAAGGAACCGATAACAAAAATTATTTTGCAAGGGTCGGTGAACGGCTCTATGACGGTCACATTCAGCGAATAGAAGACCAGAAAGTCGTCTTCCGTCAGGAGATCAACGACCCTCTGCGTATCGAAAAATTCCAAGAAGTAGAAAAAACGCTGCATCCGGTGGAGGAGCAACGATGAAACCTTCGAGGTCATATCTTCGCCCCCTGCTGCTCATCTTGATCGCGACCATTTTCCAGGTGGCGGGAGCGGCGGCTTATCAGCTCCGTGAGGAGGTAGAGCCGGGGGCGGTGCGTGCCGTTCGCTTCCACGTCGGGCCGAGTCAAACGCGCGTGTGGTTGGAAACTACCGGTGCTGTTCTTTATACGCATTACAGTCCCGACCCGTTTACTCTCGTCATCGACTTGCCCGGCGTCGATGTGTCGGGGCTACCCGAGCGTACCGTTGTCGGCAGCCGCGAGGTAGAGTCTATTCTCGCGACCAGTCTCGAAGGCGTCAGCGGCAGGCGGCTCTCGCGTATCGAGATCAAGCTAGCCAGCATCACTCCCTACAGCATTACGGCATCGGAGCAAGCGCTCAACGTGACCTTCGGCGGCGGGGAGCCCCCGCCTGAGCCGAGGGCGATGCTGCCGCTAGCGGCTCTAGAACCTGATGCCCAGACCGAGGCCGGCGAACCCCCCGAGACGATTGAAGAAGAGCCCATCGAGCTCGTCGAAGCGGCGGCCACCCTCGACTATGTCGAGGAGATTGTTGCGGCTCCCGTTGCCGAGATCCGCGAGCAATCTATTGCGCCGCCCACGTTCAACAGCCAGCCGGCAACGGCCATCAGTGGTATTTCACACGAGCTGCTCGGAGACATCCTGACTGTTCGCCTTTCCGCAGATGGCCAGCTGAAGGACCCTTCGATCTTCACCGTTCCTGACCCGCCCCGACTCGTGCTCGACTTTGACGGCATCTTGAACGCGGTCCCGAGCGCGGCACTCACGATCGAAGAGCTCGGTATTGCTCGCGTCCGGGTCTCCCAGTTCACCAACGCCCCTCGTGTCATGCGGATAGTCTTCGACCTCGACGACGTTGTCGCGGTTGAGACGTCCAAGCAAGAAGATGGATTCGAGATCGCCTTCGCGGTCTCCACGGCGAGCTTTGCTCCCACCCAACAAGACGTCCGGTACCCCGCGGACTCTGACGTCAACGTCGAGATGGAACCTCCGCTGGAGCCCGAGGCGATACCCGTTGCGCTACCAGGTTTGATAGAAGACAACGCCCTCGCCCTGCCCACCCTGACGGCGGCCGACTCCGCGAGCGCCCATCTTGTGCGTGACGCGTCTCTGAGCTCGGAGGATGGCGGCTCGTTCGCACCCGTTGCACTCACCGCTCAGGATTTTTCGCTCCCCGACTCAACGTCTGCGCTTCCCGTTCCTCCGCCCCCGCAAGATACCAGCTCGCAAGCGACATCAACCGTACCGGAAATGGTGGCCGGACGATCGACCGGAGCCACGCGATATACCGGTGAGCTCATCAGCCTCGACTTCAAGGACGGCGACATCCAGGACATTTTCCGGCTCTTCGCCGAAATCAGCGGTTTGAACATCGTCGTGCAGCCAGGTGTGTCTGGGCGCATCACGCTTCGGCTGCTGGAAGTCCCTTGGGATCAGGCGCTCGAGCTCATTCTCAAGACGCACAGGCTCGGCTACATCGTCGAGGGAAATGTCATCCGTATAGCACCTCTATCCGAGCTCGCCACCGAGGAGGCTGAAAAACGCCGTCTCGTGGAAGAACAAGCCCTCGCAGGCGAGCTCTTTACGGAAACCCGAGTGCTCTCCTACGCAAAGGCTTCCGAGATCCAACCGCTCCTGCAGCGGAATCTATCGGCGCGCGGCGATACCGTCATCGATGAGCGCACCAATACCATCATATACACCGACCTCGCCGGCCGCATAGAGGAGATCAATCGACTCATTGACACCCTCGATACGCCCATCCCCGGCGTCGAGATCGAAGCGCGGATCATCGTCACGACGCGCTCCTTCGAGAGGCAGCTCGGTGTTCAGTGGGGCTTCACGAGCAACCAGAACCAGGAGCTCGGGAACACGACAGAGCTCACCTTCCCGAACCGGGTGCAGTTCGACGGTCAGGCCATCGGATCCAGTTCGAACCAACAGTTCTCGAGTTCCGCGGCCGGTGGTGGCCTTACAGCTCCCACCTTTCTCGAGGGCGGTACCCCGGTTCAGCGAGGCTATGCTGTGAATCTACCCTTCGCGGGCTCACCGACCGGTGCGGTGGGGCTCTCGCTAGGCAGTATTACCGGCGCTTTCAGCATCGACGCCGCCATCTCGGCCGCGGAGCGTCGAGGACAAATCCGGGTGATCTCGGCGCCGAAGATCATCACCCAGAACAATCAAACCGCCGAGATCAAACAAGGTGTGACGTTCCCGGTTCAGGTGGTGGCCAACAACACGATTACGGTGCAGTTCAAGGACGCGGTTCTCGAGCTCAGGGTCACGCCGCAAATCACGTCGGCGAACACCATCATTTTGGACATCGAGGTGAATAACGACATCGCTGATTTCTCGTCTACGGTCAACGGCATTCCGAGTATCCGGACGCAGTCCGCTACAACCCAGGTGCTCATGGCGGACGGCGAGACCACGGTCATTGGTGGTGTCTTCGTGAACACCCAAACCATCGCCCAGGAATATGTGCCACTCCTACACAGGATCCCGATCCTTGGCTATCTGTTCAAGGCTAGCTCAAGCGAACAGCTAAACGAGGAACTTCTGATTTTCCTGACGCCTCGCATTCGGAAAGACGCGGTCTAGGAGGAGAATCTAATGAGGCTTACGAGACAAATGGCTTCCTCGAAGAACCTTTCGCTTCTTTCTGGTCTGTTGCTGCTGCAGCTCAGCGGCTGTACAGCGACGAGCACCGAAGACAACGACACGACGAATACTTTCGTCACCATCGTCAGCATGGCTTCTACCGACGGTGACGATCTCAGCTCCGACGTGTGCGTCGGGACCGGAGGTGCCTGTACGGTCTTCAATGACATCGGTACCGTGGTGATGGTCGCGCAGGTGAAGAATTTGAAAGACGTGTCGTCCCCGGTGAACGACATCGTCTTCACGCGCTATCGTGTGACCTATATCCGCGCGGATGGTCGCAACGTGCCAGGTGTCGACGTGCCGTACCCCTTTGACGGAGTCGCGAATTTTCGGGTTCCCAGGGACCAGACACAAGCTACCCGCACTTTCTTGCTCGTGCGTGTCCAGGCGAAGCTCGAATCCCCTCTCAACGAGCTCGCCGGACTTGGCGGCTCGCTGGTGATCTCCACGATCGCCAGAGTCGACTTCTTCGGGCAAGATCTGGCCGGTAGACAGATCCAGGTCACAGGCTTTATCAACGTCACTTTTGCCGACTTTGCCGACAGCTAAGCGAGGCGCGACTATGACCATCCAACAGAAGGCTCCTTCCGCGCTGGGAGGTAAGATGCTTACGAAGTGGCTCTGGCTTGCGGCCGTTATCGGTCTCGCGCTCTACGCCGGCTGCACCTTGGACAACCCGGACCCGCCGGCCCTC
>SMYC01000030.1 GCA_004356105.1 Acidobacteriota bacterium
CATGGGGCGCGCACCACTTCGCGGTCAACAGCCTTCCGGAACCTACGCTCGCCAGATTCTCGATCGGTTGCTCATTGATCTATCGTGGGCGTCCTCGAGGCTCGAGGGGAACACGTACACTCGCTTGGATACGGAACGTTTGATTCGATTTGGCGAGGCGGCCGCAGGCAAGGACGCAACCGAAACGCAGATGATTCTGAACCACAAAGCAGCGATCGAGTTTTTGATTGAGCAATCTGCCGAAGTTTTGCTTTTCAATCGCTATGTCACTTTGAACCTACATGCCTTGCTTGCCGACAACTTGCTCGCAAATCCCGATGCTCCGGGGCGTATCCGGCGTCTCTCAGTGGAGATCTCGGGCTCGGTTTTCTCGCCGCTCGGGCTGCCTCAAGTGATCGACGAGTGCTTCACCCAGATTCTAGATACCGCTCAAGCGATTCGCGACCCATACGAACAGGCTTTCTTCGTGATGGTTCATCTGCCGTACTTGCAGCCGTTCGAGGACGTGAATAAGAGAGTTTCGCGACTCGCGGCCGACATTCCGCTGATTCGCGACAAGCTCTGTCCGCTTTCTTTCGTTGACGTGCCGGAGAGGGATTACATCGACGCCACGCTACGCTAGGCATCTACGAGTTGAACCGTGTCGACATGCTTCGCGACGTGTTCATCTGGGCCTATGAACGCTCCTGCTCCAGATACGCGGCCCTACGACAGTCCATGTCGGAGCCCGATCCGTTTCGACTGCGATATCGGGAAGCTTTAACCGAAGCCGTCGGCGGGATCGTCCGGTCGCGCGAGCCGGACCTGGAGGCATCGCTCCACGCCTTTGCCGAGGAGAACATCCCTCCCGCTGATCAGGAAGCGTTCGTGGAGTTGGCGCGAGATACTCTGAAGCGACTTCACGAGGGAACGATCGCCCGCTACCGCATCCGGCCTTCCGAGTATGAAGCTTGGCGAAGCGATCCCCCGCACGCTGGCTCTTAGCGCGGCACGAAGGCTACGATGTTTTTCGCAATCTCGTTCAAACGAGATTCTTATCGAATACTGAGATTGTCACACCGTCAATACCGGGCTCGGCTCGACGCGTCGAGAGCGTCGTTCCTACCTGTCGGTCGTGTCAACGTGTCGTGTAGGCTGGACAGTGACGATAGTGTCGAATGAACTGGACAATAATCGAGACCTTCTCGCAAGCGCGCGAGGCCCTGCTGGTCGGCCCAGCCGAGTTCGAGGCTCCCACGCCCTGGGCGAACTGGCACCTGCGCTATAAAGAAATCGCCCGCGGTAAAGTACAATCGAATCTCGCACTAGGAGGCCCGGAAATGATGCCTCTCCGCCGTACCGCGGCGCTCGCCGTGCTCGTTGTTTTCATACCTTTCGCACTCACCGGCGCGTCGCGAGAGCCGGTACGCTCGAAGAAAGGTATGGTGGTCTCCGCAAGTCCTATCGCGTCCGAGGTCGGCGCGAAAATTCTCGGGCGCGGCGGCAACGCCGTGGACGCCGCGGTCGCCGTCGCTCTCGCTTTGGCGGTCACCTACCCTACGGCGGGCAATATCGGCGGCGGCGGATTCATGGTCATCCATGACGCGACGACCGGCAAAGATGTCGCCATCGACTATCGGGAAAAAGCTCCCACGCGCGTCGAGCGGGACATGTATCTCGACAAGGATGGAGACGTCGTTGCGGGGCTTTCCACCAAGGGGCACTTAGGAGTGGCAGTGCCCGGCACGACGGCCGGACTCCTGCTCGCGCTCGAGCGCTACGGTACGCTCGGTCGCGCTACCGTGATGGCTCCGGCAATCCGGCTCGCGGCCGAAGGTTTCCCCGTCAGCTTCCAGCTTTCCCAATCGCTCGGTCGCGCCGTGGAGCGGCTCGGCCGTCACGCCGAATCGAGGCGCATCTTCTTGCGCAACGGACACCCGTTTGAAGAGGGCGAGATTCTTACTCAGCCGGAGCTCGCCGCAACCCTCATCCGTATCGCCGCCGAGGGGCGCGACGGTTTCTATGACGGCGAAACGGCGCGCCTGCTCGTCGACGAAATGCGGCGTGGCGGCGGGCTCATCTCGCTCGAAGACTTGAAAGCCTATCAGGCGGTGGAGCGCGCGCCGGTTCGAGGCAACTATCGTGGTTACGAGATTGTCTCGATGCCGCCACCGAGCTCGGGCGGCACCGTCCTCATCGAGATGCTGAACATGATCGAGATGACGGATGTGACCTCCTTGGGACACCATTCTTCGGCTTATGTGCACGTCGTGGCGGAGGCCATGAAACGCGCTTTCGCGGATCGCGCCCGCTACATGGGTGACCCCGACTTTGGCGTCGTTCCGGTAGCGGGGCTCACGTCCAAGGAGTACGCTCGCGAGCGCTGGGCGAGTTTCGACGAGGACGAGACGACGCCCGCGCGCGAGCTCGCAGAGGCGGATCCCTTCGGCTTCGAGTCCGAGGAAACCACTCATTTTTCCGTCGTCGATGCCAACGGCTCCGCGGTCTCGAACACCTACACGCTCAATTTCGGCTATGGCTCCGGCGTGACTGTACGAGGCGCCGGATTCCTCCTCAACAACATCATGGACAACTTCACGTCGAAGCAAGGCGTCCCGAACGCCTACGGACTCATTCAGGGCGAGGCCAACGCCATCGCCCCGGGCAAACGCCCGTTGTCGTCCATGACGCCTTCGATTGTGCTCGAGGAGGGGGAGGTTCGGCTCGTCACCGGAACTCCGGGCGGCCCCACAATCATCAATACTGTGCTGCAAACGATTCTCAACGTCATCGATTTCGGGTTCGATGTTCAGGAAGCCGTGGACGGGCCTCGGTTCCATCATCAATGGTTTCCCGACCGCATCGATTACGAAAAGCGGGCTCTCGTGAGCGACGTGTTGGACGCGCTCGCGTCAAAAGGACACGCCACCAACGAACGGGGGCTCATCGGAGACGCGCAGGCCATCTATGTGGATCCGGACACGGGCATGCGGACGGGCGGGTCCGATCCGCGGCGTGGAGGAGCGGCGGTCGGGCAAAAAGATGCCCGCGAATGAGCGTCAGTCCTATTTCTCGATCGGAACGCGCGCTTTTAGCTCCTCGATCCGTGAGGACGACTCGTATGTGCGTCGATGTCGACGGAACCCCATCGGTACCGGCGGACGTGTCCACGAGAAGAAAATGCTACGCGTCGGGCGCCACGTCGTAGGGCCGACCAGCGCTGCGGTAGATGCCAGGATAGTCGAACAGCGGGGAAGGCGGGGCGGGCCGAAACGTTGGTTCCGTTTCAACCGCGACGGCCATCAAAGTGTCGTCCGACCAGTAGAAGAGCTCAGCACCGTCGCGTGACCATCGCGGCCAACGTCCACCGCCTGAAGAGATCTGCCAGCGTCCGTCGTTGACATTGGGGAACGGGCGTACCAGCACCTCGAATTTGCCGGTCTCATCTGATTGAATCCCCGATGGTCTCCAGGCTGTCCACGTCAAAACGTTGGGCGAGAAGATTTCCCTCACGCGCGAATAGAAGATAACCAGGGGAAGCGTACTGTACTTCTTGCGTCCCTCGAAGAATGAGACGTTTCGTCTCGGGTGCCGTGAGCGACGAAACATAGGTCCGTCGGTGTTCCGCTTCTCTACTCTGAACGTAAAAGAGAAAGTGCTCTCCGTCAGGCAAGAATTGGGGTCGCCGGTGGCCGCTCTCCTGGCGGGATGCGTCGAGCGTCGTCAGCGGATCCGAGGTGTCCGCTCCGGAACGAACTCGATGAACGGGGCCCCAAAGTGGGGAGAAGAGCACAACACCGTTCTTGTTCCAAGTTAAGTTCCTCCCGTAGCAACCGCCGGGTGCTTCGCAAGTGTCTGAGGCGGTCCTCCGCTAACGTCGACTTTTCTGAGCGCTCCGGCTCCATAGAAACCAATGGAGCGGCTGTCTGTCGACCAGAAAAACTCAACACCCTCGTCGGTCCCCTCGAGAGGACGGGCCTCGAACGAGTCCAGAGATCGAACCCAGATCCTCTCGCCTACGCTATCTCTTGCGCTGAAGGCGACGAGACATCCGTTAGGCGAGACAACAGGACTCGCACGAAGAAAGAAATGGAAAAAACAGCTTGTTCCGGAGGGGTTATGAGAAACTCCGTGACGCTCCTGTTGGCGGGGACGCGTTCACTCCTCGTTGCCGCCAAAGCCAGTGCCGCCATCGTGGCCACGACGGCAACGCCCCAGGCCCAACGCTCGCGGCTCCCGCGCGATTTCGAACGCGTGTCGGGGGTGCCATCCCGCGGGTCACGCTCCGCAACCCACGCTAGTGGTCCAATCCGCTCATGGGGATCGAAAAAGAAAAGTGCTGGACATTGCAGTCCACCTCATGTAGCGTAGCTCGCCAGGGTGGGTATCTCGGTAAGACGTGGACGGCCGGCAGTGGTTGTCGAGCTGACGCCCGAGGAGCAGACGGAGTTGGGGCGTAGGGTCCGCGCTCCGACGAGTTCGCAACGTGACGCGGCACGAGCTGAGATCATCCTGGCCTGTGCGGGAGGGGGTAGCGCGAGAGAGATCGGCGCGCGGCTCGAGGTTCCTGTCAGCAAAGTGGAACGCTGGCGACGTCGATTCCTGAACAAGCGGTTAAAGGGCCTAGGGGATCTTCGGCGCCGCGGCCACGCTCCGAAGTTCGGCTCGGTGACCCGCTGCGAGATCATCTCCTTGGCCTGCGAGCCCATCGGCCAGAAGAACACCGGGCTGGACAAGAATGGGAAGGAAAAGTACATCCCGATCACGCGTACCATCGAGCAGGTGCGACAAAAGGCGATCGCTCGCGGGATCGTCCCTCAAATTGGTTGGACGACCGTCCAGCGGATCCTCTCGCAGGGCGACATACGACCGCATCTCGTGCGAGGATGGCTCCACAGTCCCGACCCGAATTTCCGGGAGAAGGTGACCGAGATCTGCGAGCTTTATATCAACCCGCCACCTGGCACCACCGTGCTCTGCATTGATGAGATGACGGGTGTGCAAGCCCTGGAACACCGCTTCCCCGATCACTGGGGCCCTGGAGTGCCGCGAGGCTGCTCCCGTCGAGAATGGGAATACAAGCGGCACGGGACGCAGACCGTGATCGCGGCCTTCGATGTCTGCACCGGACATGTCGTGGCGACTTGCGGCAAGACACGTAAGGGCGAGGACTTGGTGCGCTTCATGGAAGAGGTCGCTGCTGAGTACCCCACGGGAACCGTTCACATCATCTGGGACAACCTCAACATCCACTTCGACGGTCCAACGAAGCGCTGGTTGCAATTCAACCGCCGCAATGGTGAGCGCTTTGTCTTCCACTACACGCCCAAGCACGCGTCTTGGGTCAACCAAGTGGAGCTGTTCTTCAGCATCGTGCACCGTCAGTGCCTGCGACATGGCGACTTTCACTCCAAGGACGAGTTGCGCACAGCTCTCCTCGGCTTCATCGCCCTTTGGAACCAGGAACGAGCCCACCCCTTCCGTTGGAAATTCAGCGGGTACCCTTTGCAAGGCGAGGACAAACTTGCCGCGTAGAGCCGGGAGGAACGTGAAGACTACAAAACGCCGCAAGCCCGCCCCCGAAGAAGCCGAGCGATTCATCGCGGCGATCCGCTGTCTCGGCAACTACCTCCACGTTACCGTCGAGGCGCAACGCGGCTTCCTCTACGTCCATGCCGACGAAGAACCCGTTGCCCGCCTGACACCTCTCGGCCCGGACCACTATGATCTCAGTTTCCACCATCATACGGGTCGGTGGGAGCCGACACCCTTCACGGGTGATTTCTCCCATCTGGCAGGCGTCCTCGTCAACGAATTCGGGGCCTATCTTGCTTCCAGCGACTATCCGCCAGGTGCTACCGAGAATTAGCCACGGTGTGCTCGAGAGAAGTGATCCAGGCCCACGGTTGTCCCGAGGGCAACAACGCCAAGGAGGTCAAAGTTACATCGGGGAAACTGCTCGCCGAAGCTGTCGTACTTGCGTGTAGTTAACATCCCGTGGCCCTTGGCCTACGGTCGAGGGGTCCACCGTCCGGCACCC
>SMYC01000031.1 GCA_004356105.1 Acidobacteriota bacterium
GGCGGCTTGTATCGTCCCCGCGCGCCAAGCCGCGAAAGTCCAGCCCACGCGGGCTCTACGCTCCGAATAGCGCCGCGCCCATTCCGGTGCCACTAGTGAAACCGCCCATCGCCCGGTACAATAAATTAAGATGTTCTCCTTTCTTCTCGCTGTTGTTCTTGCAGCGGGTGCCGCGGGTGCTGATGACGGTGGTGCCTGGGTGGGCACGCTGGATTTGCACGACGAGCTTCCTTCGCGCGGCCGGCTGGGCGGCGTGAGCGTCGATGCACGCGGCTTCATCTATGTGTCGGACTTCGGACGCACCGTATGGCGCATTTCGCCGGAGGGTGCCGTCGAGGTTCTCGACAGCTCGCTACGAGGCTCGTCCGGCAATGCGGTCGACGGTGCTGGCAATCTTTACCAAGCGAGCTTTCGGGACAACCGCATCGTCCGAATCGACCCGGATGGCAAGCTCGAGGATTACGTGTCCAGCGGGCTCGATGGACCGGTCGGGATCACGACCGATGGCGCTGGCAATCTCTATGTCTGCAACTGCAGCGGGAACTACATTGCCAAAGTGACGACCGATCGTCGGGTCGAGCGCTTCGCTGAAAGTCCCGATTTCGATTGTCCGAACGGAATTACTTTCGACCCGAGCGGCTACTTCGTTGTCGCGAGCTTCAACACCAGCTATCTCGTGCGGATCTCTCCAGATGGGGAAGCGGAGACCTGGCTCGAAGTGCCCGAAGGGCGTAACGCGCACGTGGCGGCGACGGAGCACGGCCTTTTCGTGACGAAAATAGAGTCGAACCGAATTTATCTCATCGACCGCGCTGGTGTGATCGCGCCTTTTGCGGGAACGGGTGAGCTCGGTCTCGAAGGTGGTCCGGCGCTCGAAGCGACGTTCTCGAGGCCTAACGGCATCGCGGTCTCACGCGACGGGCGCTCGCTTTACGTCAACAATCTTGAGGGGCCGTGGCGCGGCAGCGAGCCTACCAACATCATCATCAGACGCATCGAGCTGTCGCGGTAGCGTTCGGGGTTTACCCGGGAATGCTCGAGGGGCTATGCTCATGACGTGACGGCCAACCGCTGGCATGTGAGTCGCACGGTCGACCTCACCGCCTATGCGTTCAGCTGGCTCATCATCCTCGTTCCACTCGAGCTTCTGACCCATCGCGACGCGCAGGTGGTGATGCTTCTGCTCGTCGTCGGGCTGACCTTCGCTCACCGTCACTTTACGCTGCCTTACGTTTATCTCGACCGCGAGACCTTCGACGCGCATCCGCGGCGCTTCACCTGGTTCCCCGTTGTCATGTTCGCCGGATTCCTCGTGAGCCCCGTGCTCTGGGAAAGCTCCGCCCGCTGGCTCGTCGCGGGCGTCGTCATGATCGCGGGCGGGTGGAACGTCTGGCACGTCTACATGCAGAAGTTCGGTGTTCTCCGCATGTACGCAGCGAAGAGCGGGAGCGCCATCGAAAGCCCGCGATGGGTGGACCGTCTGCTTCTTTTTTGCTGGGTTCCGCTCTATCTCGTTTGGCTCGGGCCTAGTTATCGCGACCAAGTCGCGTCGAGCTTTCCAACCGTCGAGCGCTACGCGCTGCCGCTCGTCGACGCGATGACCCGGCTGCAATCCTTTCTGCTCGTGCCAGCTATTGGCGGCGTCGTCATTAGCCTCGGCGTCTTCTTGCACTTCGAGTGGAAGTCGCAGCGTCTCACGAACGCCCCACGCCTCTGGATGGCGCTCGGAACGTCGCTCTTGTCGGCGTCGTTTCTCTTTATAAGTCCCGTGCGGATGTTCATGGCTTTCGCCTTCAGCCATGCTGTCGAGTACATGGTGTTCGTCTGGGCGTTTCAGAGAAGGCGTTATCGCGAGCCTCTCGCGCACGACCCCGCGCTCGGGCGCGTGCTCCGGCGTCCTTGGCTAGCCTACGCCGTCTTCACTTTCGGCATCACGGTACCTTATCTGTTGGTGCGCTTTTGGGGCTACTTGATCGTGCCCGAGGCGACGAACCCGATCTTGCTAGGCACGACGGTCGAACGTTGGGGGTTTTACTGGAGCGTCTACCAGTCGCTCGTCCACTTTTACTACGACGGATTCTTGTGGAAGATGCGCTCGCCGTCGCTCCGCCGCTACCTCTCCCCGTAGGGTTCACCTAGCGTCCGAGGCGGAGCTTGATGCCAACCATCGCCGTTCGGGGCAAACCGGGTCGCGCGCCGGCAGGGCGACGCGCCACGATATAGGCGTTGTTCGTGAGGTTTTGAACGCTCGCGAAGACCCGCAGGTCTTGTGTGATGTCGAGCTCGCCGAAAACGTTCACCACGAGATAGGCGTCGGTGCCTTGGCCTTTCGGAATGGGCCCTTGGCCAGCGACGGTGCGCATGCGTGCGCCGTGATTCGCGTTGACGCCGAAAGTCCAGCTATCTTCCTCGACGGCGAAGGAGGCGTAAAGCTGATGACGCGGCAGATAGGGAAGCGCGTCACCGGCTTGCACGTCTCCCCACGGCTCGTAGGCGCTTTCGAAGCTCGTCAAGAAGACGGCGTCCGTCAGCGAATAGGACAAGCGTGTCGGGAAACGATATCGGCCCGGAGCGAGCTCGGCAAAATCATAGGCGAGCGTTGCTTCGAGCCCCATCGAGCGGGAGGCCCCGCCGTTGAAGAGGTTTCCTTCGTCTTCGCCGCCGGATGACAGAGTATCCGCTCCCAAAAGGTTGCTGTAGTCGTTGTAGAAGATAACGAGCTCGCTTGTAAGAGCACTGCGCTGTCCGCGAAAGCCGAGCTCGTAATTTACGCTCTCTTCGGATTCGGTGAACGCGTCCGCGCCGGGACCAGGAGGGCTGAAACCTTTGTGAATGCCGCCAAACAGGTTCATCCGCGGGCTCAGGCGATATGTGAGACCGGCACCGGGAATGACCGCCGTTACGTGGTTGTCTCGGACGCGCAAAGCATCGGTGCGGTTCGGATCGGCTTTGCTGTAATCCGTTCGCGACATGTCGATGGATTCGTAGCGGATCCCAGGGACGAAGGTCCATCGAGAGAACTGGATTTGGTCTTGGGCAAAAAAGGCGAAAGCGCGGGCGTCGCTGACGCGGTTCGTCTGGCTTCCAGGAGCACCCGAGCTCGTCAGGTGCATGCGGCCATCGAGCATCTGATAGCCGTCTTCGTGCTGGAAGCGGTCTTCCTCGTCTTCGTGATAGCGGAAGCCGAGCTCGAAGCGGTGGCCCGAGACGCTGAAGCCTGCCACTGTCTGGACGCCCTGCGAGTAGTACTCGCGGTTATTGGCCCGTACTTTCAGATCGCCGGGGTTGCTCGAGTCGCCTTTGGCGATGGCGAGCGCGCTTGCATGCGCTTCGGTGTCGTCGAAAAGGTTTGCGAGGCCGGTACCGAGAATGCTCTGGAGCTTGTACCAGTTGCGCGCGAAGTTGTTGCGATAGACCGTTGTGGTCACATCGATGCCGTTCGGGACGGCCAAAAAGTGCTGCGCTTGAAATTGCTGGTGGTCCCACTGGATGTTGTCTGGCTGCGAAGCGGCATAGCGCCTTACGGGGTTCGCCGCAAAATCTTCGTCCGTCAGCCCGAGATAAGTCTCGTCGGAGCTCTCGGCGCCCGCGCCGATTTTCAGCTCGAGCGATTGGAAGATGCGTGAGCTCGGGGAGGTGTTGAAGCGGAGCTTTCCCACGTAATCTTGCACGTAGAAGCCCGTGCGGTCGCCGCCGTCGAGCTGTTTGAAACCGTTCGTCCGAAGTTGATAGGTCTCGAAGAGCCACCCGACATTGCTGTAGCTATCGCCGAGGTAGACATGGGCTTTGCCGGTATTGTTCTGACCGAAGGCGAGGTCCGCGCTCAAGCGGAGACTCGTGGGAACGCGCGTCGAGACGAGGTTGAGCGCCCCGCCATTCGTCCGTGGGCCGAACTTGATTTGGCTCGAGCCTTTGCGGACTTCGATGGACTCCATGCGTCCGGTGACGGGGAAGTAATAGGCGGCCGGCGCGGTATACGGTGCCGGCGCGATGAGCACACCGTCTTCCATGAGCGTGATTTTCGCGCTCCGCTCGGAGCCGCTTCCGCGCATGCCGATATTGGGCCTCAGCCCGTAACCCTCTTCCTCCTGGATGATGATGCCCGGGATCTGCCGGAGCATGTGATGGATGTCGTCGAGACCGTGTTTCAGTCGTTCGAGCTCCTCGCCTTCGAGGACATAGGCGGCGCCCGGGATCGTCTCGAGCGCTTTTTCGGTGCCGACGACCATTACCCGTTCGCGGATGCGGAGCGTCGCCTTCTCGATCGATTCTTCGAGCGAAATGTCTTCCTGTTCTTCCTGGCTGGGATCGTCCTGCGCGACGAGCGGGTTGGCCGCCAATAAGGCGGTGAGCGTCGCGGCGGTGAAAAAGGTGCGGACCATGGCTTGCTGCCTCTTGATGTCTCCGTGCACGATCGATTGTAAATGAAAATGATACTCAATTTCAAGATGATTTTGAAATGGGATTTCATCTTCAGTTTGAGCAGGGCGACGTTCGCTACTGGGATTTCGAGGGTCCGGCTCCGGACGCCTCGTAGAGAGCTGTTGAGGTCGTGAGTCGTTTTAACACAGTCATTTGCAAGGATTCTCCACCTGGCATCACGCTTGCTAACACCGGTTCGTTATGGAGACCTTGATATCCGATATCCGCTACGGTTTTCGTCTACTACTCCACAAACCGGGTACGACCGTGGTGGCTGCCCTTACTCTCGCGCTCGGCATCGGGGCCACGACGGCTGTTTTCAGCGTCGTCAACGGCGTACTCCTTCGGCCGCTTCCTTATGACGCACCCGACGAGCTCGTCATGGTCTGGCAGGACCACACCCGGAGACGTGTCAATGGGCCCGCCACCGAATGGGTGTCGCCGGACAACTTTTTCGACTGGCGCGAGCAGAACGAGGTTTTCGAAGGAATGTTTGCCCTCGGCGGATGGGGACCGACGCTTTCGGGGGCGAACGAACCAGAGCAGCTGAGCGGCGTCGTCGCCTCTCATGACGCGTTCACGATTCTCGGCATCGAACCTTTGTTGGGACGCGGGTTCCGTCCCGAGGAGGATGCGGCGAACACCGAGCTCGTCGTAGTGCTCGCGCATTCTTTGTGGCAACGCCGTTTTGGTGGCTCCCCCGACGTGCTTGGCGTGACGCTTACGCTCGACGGTCAGCCGGCGACCGTCATTGGAGTCATGCCGCCCGAGCTGGATTTTCCCATTGTCTCGAAGCCCGAGATATTCGCGCCGCTCCAGATCGATCGTTCCAACTCGTGCGGCCGAGGCTGTGTCACTCTACGCGTTATCGCCCGTCTGAAGGAAGCAGGAAGCCTCGATGTCGCTCGCTCCGACATGAGCACGATCGCCGCGCGGCTCGAGCAGGAATATCCAGAAGAGAATCTCGGCGTTGGAGTGAACCTCGTGCCGCTGCACGAGCATGTGGTGGGCGACATGCGCGCGGCCCTTTGGGTGCTCCTCGGCGCCGTGGGGCTCGTTCTGCTCATTGCCTGCGCCAACGTCGCGAGCCTCATGCTGGCACGCGCCGCGGATCGCGAGCGGGAAGTCGCGACGCGCATCGCGATGGGCGCGAGCCGCTCGAGGCTCTTCCGCCAGTTCTTGACGGAGAGCATGCTGCTCGCGGCACTTGGAAGCTCGATGGGATTGGTCCTGGCGCTCTGGGGCGTAGATTTTCTTTTGTCGCTCGTACCGCGAAACGTGCCGCGCTTCGCCGAGGTCACCGTGGACGGCCATGCGCTCGGCTTCACGCTCGTCGTTGCGGTGCTAACGGGCCTCGCTTTTGGTTTGGTTCCGGCCGTTTCCGCCTCGAAGCCCAATCTTCACCGTTGTCTGAAAGAAGGCGGAAGAGGTTCGAGCGGCGGGTCCCAAAGATTTCGCTCGGCGATCGTCGTCTTCGAGGTTGCGATGGCCCTTGCGTTGCTCGTGGGCGCGGGCCTTCTCATCCGGAGCTTCGCATCGCTCATGCAGGTGGACCCGGGTTTCGATACGAGGGGCGTGCTTGCCGCGCAGCTGAACCTCGTCGGGCCTGCCTATGATGCACGTCCGGCGCGCACGGCCTTCGTTGACCGGATGATCGCACGCGTGGAGGCGCTCCCCGGCGTCGAAGGCGCTGGGGTCATCTACGTACTCCCGATGGCGAATGCCGATGCGGATGCCGGATTCCTCATCGAAGGACGCCCGCCGCCGCGGCCGGGGCAGACACCGGTGGCTTGGTATCGACCCGTGAGTCCCGGTTATTTCGAGACGATGAAGATGCGACAGGCGCGGGGCCGCCTCTTTCGCGATAGCGACGACGCCGAAGCGCCGCAGGTCGTTCTGATCAACGAGGCTGCAACCGCGCGCTATTGGCCAAACGAAGACCCGCTCTTGTCCACGGTCCGCTTCGGCGGCGCGTCGCGGCGCGTCGTCGGCGTCGTTTTCGACACGAAACATTTCGGCCTGGATCAAGCTGCGCGCCCCGCGATGTACCTCCCTTATGCGCAACTTCCGATGCGCTTCATGAACCTGTTGGTGCGCACGAGCGGGAGCCCGGAAGACCTGGCGCCCGCGATCCGGAGCGCTGTTCGGGATATCGATCCGGGGCTTGCGGTCGCGAACGTAACGACTATGGACGCCGTGCTCGCCGACACCGTGGCCGAGCCGCGCGTGGTCACTACGCTCCTCGTCGTGTTTGCGCTATCGGCCCTAGCTCTTGCGGCCATCGGCCTCTATGGCGTCATGAGCTATACCGTCCGCCAGCGCACCCATGAGATCGGGATCCGAATGGCCCTTGGCGCGAACGCTTCGGACGTCCTCGGATGGACCGTCTCTAGAGGCATGCTGCTAATGGCGGTGGGTACTGTGCTCGGTCTTGCCTCCGCGTTCGTGCTCACGCGTTTCATGGAAAGTCTGCTCTTCGGGGTGGCGCGGACCGACGCGTTGACGTTTACCGTCGGCCCCGCTGTGCTCGCCGTGGTGGCGCTACTCGCGTGCTATCTCCCCGCCCGCCGCGCGGCCAGGGTCGATCCCGTGATTGCGCTTCGTCACGAATAGGCCGGCTCGTGCTGCCACGAGAACTCAGACCAGAGCCCGTGGGTCTTGGCCATGTCGAAGCGGATGGTCCCGTCATCATATCGGGACTCGCCCCGAGCGAGGACCTGAGAGGGGTTGTGGATCTGGTTGAAGATGTTCTCGAAGCGGACAGGCTCGCTCCGGTCACGTCCGCGGATCGTCTGGACGACCGATTGAAGAAGACCGGGGATCGTTACTTTCTTGCGCATAGGCTCCGACGTGATCTCGATGGGAAGAAAGCGTGTCGGGAGGCGTCTTTCGACGAAGCGCGCGAGGATTTCCCATGGTCCGCCGATCTTTCCCGTGAAGATGTTCTCGATGGCGTCACGCTGCGGCTCGCTAGCCTCCTCGTCTACGATCATCACTTGCGTCCAGCCGCCTGCCATCATGCGCTGCGGCGTGTCATAGGCGATGACGACGCGGCTCCCGGCTAGGCGCGTCGTACCGACCTCGCCGTCCTCGAACACGATCGCCCAATAGCCCTTGCAGCGCTCATGCGTGCACTGTTGGTCGAAGTGTATGTGACCCGGGCATACGAGCTGGCAGTTGCAGTTCTCGAAGACCAGCCCCTTCGCCCACCAGCTGATGGATTCCAATTACGCCTCCCTTGTTTCAGACTATCTCTATACCGCTAAAAAACTGAATTCGATGCGTCCCGGCAACGACGGGACGCACGAGGTCGCCATGAACGCTCGGTGGGCCACGGCCGCTGCGGCTGTGGATTACAAAGACTGGTACATCGTCGTCTGGCTTACGCCAGGTATCGTGCAATGGCCGAAAGGATGTGCTTGCTGCCAGCGCATCGCTGAGACCACCGCAGAGGCGCGCGACGACGATGAGCACGTGATGGCATCCTACCCCATCTGCCGGCGATGCGCCCGGCACGCGAAGCTCGACGATACGGCGATGAGTATCTCAATGGCCGTCGGAGCCATCGTCGTTGTGGGAGGCTGGATTGCGGCGTCCGGGGTCTCCATTATGGGATGGATTCTTCTTCAGCTCCTCATCATGGTGGCCGCCTTCGTGCTCGTCACCGTAGCCGTCTCTTGGTTGCTCAGTTTTTTCTTCAGCGCGAAGCGCTCCCAGTGTCCAGACGATGGGTGGCCCGTGCTGAGCTATCGCCCATCGGGATTCGCCGAGATGCTCGGAAAAGACGCCGAGCGCACCGACGAGAAAAATCTGCGTCTTTGGTGCGAGGAGGCAGCAAAGACTTCGGAAAGTGGCGCCTATGCGCTACAGCTGCGTAACAGCCGATACGCGCGTGAGTTCATTCGTGCGAATGACGGTGACGCGTCCAGCATCCAGACAATCGAAGAAGAGTATTGAAAGGGTGGCCCGCTCAGGGTCTGTGAGGACCACTCTTGTCGCTACGACGCGAAACGCTCGATGTCCGTCTTTCCGAAGGCGTCGCCTTTGAAGAGAAGTCGCTCTCCCCGAACCTTGGCGAGTGCGTACGAAAAGCAGTCTCCAAAATTCAGCCCTGCGGAGTGACGTCCTTTCCCGAACTCGCTGAATGCTTGCCGCGCGGCGTGCGCCTGTTCGACATCGACATCGACGAGCTCGATTTTAGCCAGGTTGAGAAACAAGTCGAGATCTCGAAGACCATCGGATCCGAAACGCGCTTCGACAACGATCGAAGTCTCAACGAAGGTGGCGGCAGATATGCCGATGGACTCAGCGGCCTCGATGGCTTCGTTGAACTCGCGGCGCTCAGGCTCATTTAACAAGATGGCCAGCACTGCTGAAGTGTCGATGACCATTACTGTGGCAAGCCATTTTCGTCATATGCAAGGATCTCTTCTGGGCTCCTCGCGTCGAGCACGGGTAGGGATGCACAATGCTGCGCGATTTTGTCGAGCTCATCCGCCAAACGCCGCTGGGAGCGCTCCCGTCTTATGCGGGCCAGCCGGTCGCGCAAGGCGATGGTTACAGCTTCCGTCTTGGTCTCGCCCGTAAGCTTGGCGAGTGCTTCAGCAAGTCGCTCCGTTTCCGGGTTTCTAATGTTGATAGCCATCTCTAGCTTTACGTAAAGACATCTTACTACACAGTAACATTCACAGTAAGATTCGCCTTTCCTTTCCATAAACCTGGATCGAGTGACTCGAGCCTTCATCCACACGATCGACGGACACCGGATGATGTTCGTCCGCGAGATCTAGCCTCTTAGGTTTCTACCTATCGACAAAATGTTGTCGATGTTTGGTAAGTCTTTATGTTCCAGATGATTACGGGCCGTTCAACTACCCGAAGGGCCACGTCTTCCGGGCGAAGTCCCGGACGCCGCCTAGGCTCTAACCCGTCAGAGCCTAGGATTTTGTACCACGTTCTGAAGCAAATTCTTTCTTATCCCCACATCCCCTCCTATCCCCACCTCTCCTTGCTTTTAGCGGCGTTTTTAAAGGCAAGGGGGATGTGGGGATGAGAGTCAGCTGTGTGGTTTGGATTTAGAACGCTTTCAGGTTTACCTGGGTAGATTTAGATTTAGAGCTGCGGGTCGTCCTCCCCAGGCTCCTCGGGCGGCTTCGGCGGTCGCGGCCGGTCCATGCTCAAGCTTACGCCACCCCAGAACTCCGAGCCTTTGCGCTCGATGCGGTGGTCGCCGTCGACGAGATATTGCAGGATCGCTTTGTCCCATGCCAGGCCGGCCGTGGCGACGAGCTTCATCCATTCGCCATGCGCCGTTTCGTCCGGAGCCTCTGTCGAGCCGCTCCAGATCGTGACTTTGGGGTTGTAGCCGCGGTTCTGTTCGCCCGGACGGGGCGGGGGGCTTCCTTTGATCGAAGTGTGGATCATCACTTCGTTCTCCATGGGAAGCTTGTAGACCTCTTGATCGTCGAAGTCGGCGCCATAGCGGCGATAGCGGTCGTAGTTCCTCTGGTTCATCGCGTAGACGTCTTCGGCCGCGTTGATCGCCTTCGTAATGTAGTCGCGAATCTGGAACGCCGCTTCTTTGTGCCTCGGAAAGCGAGCGTCGTCGGTATAGCTGAAGCCGGGGATGAACCAACCCTTGTTCATGCTCCAGTTGCGCTCGGTGATACGGCCGCGGCGGACGAGCCCCGTATATTCGGAGAAGAGCTGCACGAGTTGGTGTGACGGGTAGCCGTGCGGGTTCAAAAAGATATCGGGAAGCCACATTTCCCATAGTTGCCGGCGGATGGTGGATTCCGGGTAGATGGGCATCGGGCGGTTGCCGTCGCTGGTAACGTCCATCCCGAGCGAAGCGAGGTAGCCCGCGTGCAGAATGAGCTCCGGCGTTTTCTCGTAGAGGTCGAAAGCGAGCTGGGCTCCATCAGCGTTGGTGATCGGATGGATCACAACGTTGACCTTGTCGAGCTTCTTGCGATGCTCGGGGTCGGTGAGTAAAAGCTCGGCGAGCTTCAACACGTGGGATGTCGACGAGACTTCGTTCGCGTGCTGACGCGCCGAGTAGATGACAGTCGGCTTCAGCGTCGTGGCTTTGTACTGCGAGATGTGCGAGGCCTCCACGGGAGGCATGAGGTCCATCGCCCAGATGTCCTGGCCCAGATAGCTTTCGCCCATTTTGTACACGGTGGCTTCGTCGAAGCGCGACATCTTGGCGAGGATGCCGTAGGCCTCAGGCGGCGGGATGGGCGTGTCCCACTGCACGAGCTCTCCGTCCCCTGGACGGACCGGGAAGCGGTGGATGTCGGGAAAGGGCGCCGGGCTGCCATTCGCGGCGAGCTCGACGACCGGCTCGTTCTCCCAGTCGATCTTGTGCTCCCAGCCAGCGCGAACAGCGATTGTCTCGAGCCCGTGATAAGCGAGCGCGTCCTCGTAGAGGCCCGCCGCGCGCAGCGCGCTCAAGTGCTCGACCATGGCGATGACTTGCTCGGCGGAGAGGATGCGCTCGTCTACTTGCTCGGACCGTGTGTGTTTCGATAGCTCTGCGCGCTCGTTGTGCTGCGTGTCGACCTTTACGCGGAGCTCGAGGCGCGTCAGGCCCGGCTCGCCCGCCCACACGTGCGCCGTCAGCGCTTTCGGGCGATCCATCTCGACTTTCGGAATATTGCGGCGGACCTCGCGCTCGGCTCCGCTCGCGTTCTCGTACTCGATCACGACAGCGGGGCGGCTGGTCGCGAAGCCGGTGAAGCGTATGCTTGCGCTTCCGGCTTCGCCATCACTCTTTGGCTGCATGATGGGGATGACGCGGCCGGGATAGGTGAGCTCGTCGCCGCGCGCGTTGCGGCCGAGAATGCGGTAGAACAAAAGCGTCGTGAAATAGATGTCCTCGTGGAGCGCGTCCATCGTGGAGATGAGCTCTTTGTCGAGGTCGAGAAGATAGTGCGGCTCGCTCAAAGTCAGCTCGACGGTGAGCTCGCCGAAATAGGGCGCGTCCCGGCCATCCCCGCGAGGATTGCCGTCATGGAGCTCCATGATGTAGTCGTACATTTTCGGAATCGTTTGGGATTGAAAGTGATCCCAGAAACTTTCAGCGTCCGTAACGATGCGCGTGTCGACGAGTGTCTCATCACCGGCGGCGGCCGAGATCCAACCGGTCGTGACGTTGACCATCTCGTAGTCGCGAAAGCGGTCGAGGTAAGGGCGGAGGACGAGCTTCGGGCGAAAGGTCTCGCGCAAGATCTCGCTGCCATCCGCGGCCGTGGCGACCACCTCATAGGGCGGTGCGTCCTCCGGCGCCGCTTCGAAACGAATCTTCTCCAGGGGTAGAGCAAGCTCACGAGCGAGGATCTCGTCGATGGGGAAAGCTTCCTGAAGCCAGCGTAGAGGCGTTCCCATAGCTTGTTGGCGCCACTCGTCGGGCGGGGCGTAGCGCGCGAAGTGAATGGTGATCGCGTCGACGTTCTGACCCTCGAGCTTTGGCCGCACACTGTCGTAGAGCCAGCTATAGCCTTGTTTGAACGCAGAGAGAATCTGCACGTCGGCGTCCGGCCCGAGCTCGCGGCGAACTTCGTAAGCGATGCGCTCACGGACCTCGATCGGCTCGGAAAGCCGTGCTTCGAGCGTCACGGGGCGGCCTCCGGCCCGCGGCAATACTCGTTCGCGGAACAAACGCCAGAACGCATCGACTTCGGAGGGCACTTCGAATCGCTCCTCGAAGATCGTCGCCGCGTTTTGTACATCGCGGTCGTCAATGACGATCTCTAGCGCCTCCGCGCCGAGCGCTGCGGCATGTTCTCGAATTACGCTTTCGAAACCGGCGGGGGGCTTCTCGAGAGAAACGGTGACCTTCGCTCGAGTGAGCGTTTCTTCATTGAGCTCCGCGACGAGCTTATCGAGCTTGTAGAGCGCTACCGCCGCCTGGCCTGCGGGTGAGCGACCGGAGAAAAAGCGCCAGAGATCCATTTCGACGTCATCGATCGTGGTGCGATCCTTCCCGCGTTCCCATATATGCGGAAAACGCTCGGCGATTTGTTCGAGCGCGCGGTCGGTACCGGCATCGTCGCCGCCAGAGACGATCACAGCGCCGTTTGGGCCAAACGCGTTGGGGACGACTCGGACGACGCCTTCGCCGCGCTCGAGCTCGATTTTCGGGATCGTCTCCTCGTCGAGGAGCGGATGATCGCCGATAAGAACGAGCGTCGGCTCGTCGGAAGGTTCTTCGATCTCGTCAGGAAGGCGAACGATAGGAACGGACATGCCCGTGGCCTCGAGCCCGAGGCGCGCCGCCAAGTCGAGCGTTCTTTCGTTCGCATAGGCTGGACTCAACACGACGTCGATGCGGTCGGCGATGAGGTTCGTGTCGCTGTCGCCGAGCATGCCGTCCGGCGTGTAGAGGTTCGAGAGGTCGAGCTCGCGTTTTGGGCCCGAACCGGGCCGTGCGGGCATGGGGCCGCCTTCGCTCTCGGTCGGCTGTCGCGGGAAGCGCACTTCCGCACCGGCGAGACGCATCACGAAGGTCTCGACCCCTTCATAGGACGGCGAGCTGTCGAGAATCGCGCGCCGCGCGATAGGCAATTGGGTCTCGGGCACGTCGAGAGACACGTGAAGCTCCTGGAGCTGCCCATTTCCCACGACAACGCGTGTGATGCGTAAGTCCGCAGGCTCGATGACCTCCTCGGCGAGCGTCGCGCGAATGTCGGCGATCACGTCGTGGAGCGTTGCGCCCTCGGGGTCCCAGAGGTGTGGCAGACGTCCCGAGAGTGCCGTGGCTGCCGCGCGTGTTCCAGAACCCTCGGAGCCCGTGACCACGAGCCATTCGCGCCCTAGAACGACCGCGGTCGTGATCAAGCCTTCGCCCACACGGATGCCATCGAGGTCGATGCCGATGGCTGATGCCGCTTCGACTCCGACAGCGATGCCCACGCCTTGCTGTTGAGCCGTAAAAGGCAGGTTCATCGCCATCGTTTCGAAACCGAGGCGCGTGGCGATGTCCGAAGCGGCGGCGACGACGAAGGGCGACGGATCGTCGCCGAGAACGAGCTCCGCGTTGACGAAGTCGATAACGCCGTCGCTGTTGCGATCTTCGAGTATATAGCCCGCATCGAAGATCTCGTTCAAGGAGCGCTGGGCGAAGGAGCTTTGCGCGAGTAGCAGACATCCGAAGAGTGGCGCGAATCGTCTCATAGCGGCGAATTATAGTCTGCTATAGCCGTGCGCCTATTCTGGATTTCTGCCGACCCACGGCCCGCGTTGGCACGAGCTCATCATGTACCCTTGCAAGATGCAAGGCTGCATGTTTGGACTGCGTGGGTGCTATCAAATTGAGCCGGCGACAGACGGCTCGACAGTACCGCTGGGCGAAGGAGCTTTGCGCGCGGAGCAGACGTCCGAAGAGTGGTGTGGGCTTGCTCGCGATCGCCGGCCACGGCCGCGATGGCAGCAGTCTTTTCGATCAGGCCGAACAACAGCATAGAATGTCCATCCTGGCATTCTTGCGGATATGGAGGATGTGCAAGTGACGAGATTGGCCAAAACTCTATCTATGCCACCGGCGGTCGCTCTCCTTGCGCTCGTCATACTCAGTCTCGGTGGCTGCGTGTCAGAGGAAGTTCCGGAGGCTCGAGTCGGGGAGAGCTACAAGTTCGCGCTTGTCGGCGACATGCCCTATTACGCTGACCCTGGCACGTCTCTCCCTCCCGAGTTCGTAGCCGCGCAGTACGCGGCTGTCCTGCAAGAGATCGATGAAGCCGAAGTGGCATTCGTGGTTCACGTTGGCGACACGAACAGCTCTCGGGTCTGTGCCGATTCGGTCTACGCCGAGCGCTATGCGGAGTTCGAGGCCATCGGCCACCCCGTCTTCTACACTCCTGGCGACAACGAATGGCTCGAGTGTGACAACGCAGGCCTTGATCCCATGGAACAACTCGAGAACCTCAGAGCCGTATTTACGCAGGGGGACGAATCTCTCGGCGGCCGCAAGCTACCGCTCGAGCGCCAGAGCAGTAGTCCCGGGTACGAGAAGTTCCGGGAGAACGTTCGTTGGCGCTTCGGCGGTGACCTCTACGTGACCTTGCACGTGGTCGGTGGAGGCAACAACCGGGGTCCAGACGCCGAGCCCCGTCCAGAGTTCGTAGAGCGGAACGAAGCCGTCATCACTTGGATGCGGCAGTCGTTCGCGCTTGCTCGGCAGGAGAGTCTCCCCAGCGTTGTGGTCGTGATACACGCCAACCCGAGGTGGGAGCGTTTCAAACGTTCTGAGCCGAATCCATCGTTTTCTGCGTTTCTCGAGGCTTTGTATTCGGAAGTCGAAGCGTTCGACGGGCCGGTGCTGCTGCTCCACGGCGATTCGCACACCTTCAGAGTCGACAAGCCGCTTTCGAACCCCATGACCGGCGAGATGTTGGCGAACTTCACGCGAGTGGAGACGTTTGGTCATCCCAACATGCATTGGGTGCTGATCACGGTGTCGTCCGAAGACGTCGACCGGTTCGAAATTCAACCGATGATCGTGAAACAGAATCAGCCGTACTAGGGAGGTGCTCGCCGCCCATTCGCGTCGTGGTTTAGGTTAGGGATGGAGCTCGGGCGGGCAAGCGGTGACAGGCGCTGACGAACCTCAGCGACCTGTGTGGCAAGGGACTGATCAGCGTCGACGCGCCCGCTGAATCCAATCGGAACCTTCAGGGCCGGGTCGCTAAGCCTGGGCGGGAGGCTGACGCCCATGAGAAGCCATCCGTTCCAGGTGCCGCGCTACTAACGCGTTCCGGGGTCAGCGGATTCTCCTGTAGACCTCGCGGCGATGACCGATACGGATCACAAGAACAATCAAGCGCCCTTCATCAACGTCGTAAATGATCCGGTCGTCTCCGACGCGTACGCGATACCAATCCTCATCGATTCCGCTCAGCTTCTCCGCGTCCGGCGGAAAGGGCTCCTCAGCGAGCTTGAGCAGCCGCTTGTCTATCCGCTGCTGGGTGACTCGGTCGAGCGCCGCTAACTCTTTATGAGCTCTTTTTGTGAGTTTGACCTCGTAGGGATCGGGCACTTAGGGGCTGCTGAAGAATTAATTGGACATCCAAAAGATTGCGATCCGATTGCAGCCGCGAAGATGGCAGAATACGCTATCCGACGGCGTAGGAATTGTCCAGCTTATTGTTCTGCGCGCCCTTAGGAACGGTCAAGTCCAAGCTCTTCGCGTACTCGAGAGTAGGAAACCTGCTCATCGGACTCAAGAAGCGCTTCCCGCGCCGCCTCGGCATCTATTCGATCCTCAAACTCTTGCAGGAGTCGGAGGTCCTCGAGAGAAACGAGAGCCGCAATATCCTTATCGTGACGCTGGAGCACAATCCGCTCGCCACCGAAGGCAACGCGGTTGAGTGTCGCGGAAAAATCGCGTTTCACGTCGGTCGCACTAATGCGGCGCATGGTTTTCTCCCCCCACGAATAAATCGTCTAAAACGTACTAACCAACTCTTTTGTATATTTTATTCGAAATGGGCTTATTATGCAAACTCAAAATCTCACCATGAGGCAGAGAAGCCCAGAAAGTTATTTTGATACGGGGGGTGCTGATCACGGCGTCGTCCGAAGACTCAACCGGTTCGATTTTCAACCGATGATCGTGAAACAGAATCGTCCGTAGTCGGAGACCTAGGAGTGCTCCATCAGCTCATTCGCCATCTTCACGTGAATCGGCATCCCTAACTCGTCATACATACCGCGCGCATGACCGAGCAGCTCGCGGGCTCGCTCGCGATCGCCGGGCCCGTCGCGCTCGAGCAGCATCCAGGCCGACCAGCGGGGGACGTCCGCCCGGTCGATCCGGTGCGGGATGTCGTCGGCTTGTTGACGTGCTCGCTCGAAATGAGCCTCGGCGTCCGACCAGCGCCCGCCTGCCGCGGCGCGATGCCGGCCGTCTTCTCGACCAGGCCAAGGCCGGCACCGTACGTGATCACAGTGCCGGTCTGCAGCAGCTCCCCGACCAGAGGATACAGCTCGAAAGCCCCGCCGCGATCGCCGAGCATCGCCAGAGCCTCGACCATCGCGGGCAGGAGCAGCCATGCGCCTGCGCGGTTCGGCTCTCCCGCGATGGGGAGCGCGGATCGGTGTTCGTCGAGGAAGGCGCGTGTGTCTTGAGCGTTGCCATACGCCATCGCCATCAGTTGATGGGAGGCGGCCCATCCTTCCCATACTGGGACAACTCTTCCGGTTGGAAGGTGCTTGAACGTCTGGACTGATTCGTCTCCTCGGCCCTGCCACAGTTCGAGGAGACCCAACAACGCCATCGCCTCCGTTACCATCGCTCCTCCCTGCTGCTCGAAGAAGTCGATGGCGTGTCGCAGCGGGATGGCCACGCGAAAGTCCCCCTGGGTGAACCGACGGGCGGCTTTGATGAGCTGGATATAAGCGAGGTGACCGAAGTAGCCCACCTGTTGCGCCAACCGCTCGAAACCGGCGAGGCGATCGTCAGCTATCCGGTCCAAGCGGCCCGTCCCAAACCAGCAGATCGACGCTACCAGCTGGGTGTGGGAGAGATCCCACTTCGCGCCGGCGGCTTGTTGTAGTTCGAACGCACGATCCGCTTCCTGGACGACACGGTCGATCTGATTCGCGTGGGCCAGGTCGGTGACGCGGTCCGCCCACACCAAAGCGCTGAGCTTAGGAATATCCAACCTCGTAGCCATGCCGAGCGTCTCGTCCGCCGCGGCCAGAGTGCTCTTTGCCTGACCGAGTATCCCCCGCAAGAATCCCAAGCGGGACAGCAACCGACATCGTGCCGGCGAATCGCGCTCTGCAACCGCCGAGAGGGAGCGCGCCACAAACTCCTCGGCTTCATCGGTACGAGAGCTCCATACTAGGAAGTAGAGTAGCTTGGCACACACGTCCGAGATCTCTTCCTCGCGACCGAGTCGCTCGTTCAGATCAAACGCCGCCCGAAGATCGACCTCCATCCCTTCTCGGTGACCAAGTCCCTCACTTGCAAGTGCTCGCTGGAACAGAAGGTCCGCACGCTCTGCGAGCAGCTCGTTCTCGTCGTCGAGCAGCGACAGCGCGTCCTCGCAGTACTGCAGTGCCTCCTTGTGCGCCGCTCCCGCCAGTGCTTGCCGACCCGCGAGAACAAGATAGCGGACGGTCTTGCCCTTGTCTGCCAGGCCACCCGCTAGATAGAGATGGCGTCCGAGCTCGGGTGCATGCTCGACCAGGCGGTCCGGGTACGTCGACTCGATGGCCTCGGCTATGCTCAGGTGCAGCCGCTGACGCCTTGGCAGCGAAAGCGACCCCAGCAGCGTCTGGCGGATCAGCTCGTGCGTGAAGCGGTAGGTCGCCACTCGCGTCTCGTCCTCCGGCTGTACGAGCTTGGCCGCTTCCGACTCCTCGACCGCCTCCAGCACTTGATCACCGTCCCAGCCCGGTACTCCTTCCACCACCGCGAGCTCGAACCGGCGACCTACTAACGCCGCGGTCGTGAGTACTTTCGGCGTGCCGGCCGACAGCCGCTCCAGGCGGCGGCCGATCGTAAGCCGCACGCCTTCCGGTACTTCCAGCTCTTCAATCTTCAGGTCGGCCTTCCAGCTACCATCCGGGTCGAAGAGCTGGCCTTCCTCCGACAGGTGCGCGAAAACCTCCTCGACGAAGAACGGATTGCCCTCCGTCTCCCGAAAGATGGTCGACACGAGCGGCGGGGGCGGTGACGGGCCTCCGAGTGCCGCGAGTAGCTCGCCAACCCTTTCTTCAGGCAACGGCTTCACCGCTAGCCGGGTCGCAAGACGTTGACGCACCAGCGTCGCCAGTGTCTTTTCGAACGGCTTCCCGACCGTGAGCTCAACGTCACGATAGGTGCCGACGATCATGACCGGCATGCTCGCCAGGTGCGACGCGAGGTGCTCGACGAGCGCCAGGCTCGCATCGTCGGCCCAGTGCAAGTCGTCCAGCAGCAGCACGTACGCGGTGTCACGGCTCAGGTTGCGCAGCAACTCCAGCAGGCCGTTGAAAAGGTATCGTCGCCGTACTTCGGGCGGCAGCTCCGCCGGCTCGGGCAGGTCGGGGAACCGATGCTGCCGCTCCGGCGTCAGGCGGGCGATCTCCGGCGCGTAGTCCCCGAGCGCCTCACGCAGACGCGCGGACGGCACCGTGATGGCGAGATGCTCGAGCATCTCGACGAGCGGGATGAACGGGGCCGCACCTTCCTCGTAGCAGTGGCCCACCAACGTCGCATGTCCGCGCTCGCGGGCGTCGGCCAACATCTCTTGCGCCAGCCGCGTCTTCCCGACTCCAGGCTCGCCGCCCAAGAGCACCAGGCCGCCCTGACCGTCCGCGACCCGATCGAGCATACCGTCCAGCTCGGCGCGTTCGGTCTGACGGCCGACGAACGGTCGACGCTCTATCAGCGCGATACCGGGCTTCGCGAATCTTCTTCCTTGTGTGCCCAACACACCGTCCAGAGCATCCTTGACCGCCGCGCCGGTCGCGAATCGATCCGCCGCCCGCTTCTGCAAACACTGAGCAACCAGCTTCGATAACGCCTCCGGCGACTCGGCCCGCAGCTCTGTGACCGTCCGGGGCGTGTCCTTCAGGATCGACGACATCACCCCGACCGCGCTGTCGCCGTCGAACGGCCGCGTGCCGGTCACCATCTCGCAAAGCAAGATTCCGAGGGAGAACACATCCGATCGAGCATCGACCGATTTTCCTTCGATCTGCTCCGGCGACATGTAACTACACGTCCCGACAATCACCCCCTGTTCGGTTCTTGCCGCCGTGATGAGGTTGCTGTCAACGTCCGTCCCAGCGAAGCGTCCTGTAGACTTCGCCACGCCGAAGTCGAGAACTTTTACGCGCCCATCCTCAGTGACCATCACATTTCCGGGCTTGAGGTCCCGGTGGACAATTTCAGCTTCGTGGGCGGCGCCGACGGCATTGGCTAGCGGAATGGCAACCTCGAAGAACTTCTCGAGTGGCATTCCCTTGTTCGGGATGAGGTCCGTAAGCGTTTTCCCCTTCACCCATTCCATCGTGATGAAGTGGATGCCGTCCGCCTCTTGTGGCCGTTACGTGCAGCTATCATCAGGTCTCGCTCATCGCGTGGCGGGCGACGTAGCGGCGCCACGTTCGGATCGATGACTGATCGGACGATTCGTGTCAGCGTGGATTTCGCCGTTCCCTGCTCACCGCTTACCGCGAGAATAGTGTAGGGACCGGCGCCGCCGAGAGCGTACGCTACGAAGCTCGCAACCAGCACGAAGTCATCATCCTTGTCATCATCCGTCTCGACATTCAGAAACGGCCGAAGGTCCGCGATGCTTCCGCCTGGCTCTGGAGCCGGAAGCGGCAACATTCCTCGAGCTCGCCGAAAATGAACGGGCGAACGATTGAGTACACGCCACCCGTCGCTGTCGATTTCGACCACGCGCCAGTTGTCATCAACGAGGTCGACATAGGTCACGTCGTCAAGAATCGCGGGTATAGACGGCATCGTGTTTTCCCTCGAATTGAGCTCGAGCCTCGAGCTGTGCTACAGCGTCGGAGACGGCTTGCGAAGATGGTGGCTTTTGCTCAAGCTGAAAGAACCGCTGCCTGAGAAAGGATCGGGTTTCTCTGCCTCGAACGCGCCACGTCTCACGGTGTCCCTCGAAATCGAGTGACGCATAAGCTACGTCATCGGGCGCGTGAAAGAGCTCCATGTCTCCTGCAAGCCGAACGAGTTCCTCGGCTTGCGTCACGGCCACAGCTCCGAATCGACGGGCCAGTCGTTCGCCGGGTCGAGCAGTTCGCGGTATCGGACCTCAGGATAGAGCTCCTCTATGGCGGTCGCGAGCCTGTCAATCGCAGCAATGTGGGCCAGGCGATAGGCGCCGCGGATTTCGGACATGATCTCGTCTGCTAGCCCGGGATGAACGAGAAGTGGGCCTGTGCTATGCTTCGATCGTTCTTGCATCGTTCGTTCTCCGAGCCGGGTCCGCAGCCCGGCTTTTCGGTTTAGGCTCGAATCTCCTGAGCACTCTGCGCTGCATAGGCGCGCTTGAGGAGGTGCCGGATTTGCTGGCTTACGTTCCGGTCTGCCTTTTCGGCTTCGGCTCGTAGGCGCTCGGCTTCCGGTTGGGGCAGACGGATCCCGATTTGTACGGTGGCGGGTTTCTTCGGCTTTCTCATCATAGATGAGATCATACCCGTGACCGGTATAGCTGTCAACCACACGCTACTACTAGATAGTGTTGGTTGATAACGCTAGCGTTGTTTGGTAGTTTATCGTCATGGCCACACCGATCCAGATGCTCAAAGTCGCGGTCGAGTTCGCGAACTTCGATCTAGACGGGGCGCGAAAGGGTGACATCCTAAATTGGAAGGAAGACATCATGGGCCTCGTCAAGGTGCCTGGCATGGCGCCCGATTTTCCGATTGCGGTCAGGGTCTACGAAGGCGAAAAGCTCCGCGACGAATGGATGAGCGATGGCGAGCTTCGGGAGACGCACAAAGCCACGCGGGATTTCTTCGCGCAATTCCGATCGGGAAGCGAGAAGGAAGAGCCGGTGCCGTTTAGGTTCTCAGGCCGGGCGTTCCCCGCATCGAACAAGGGTACGCCGCGGGCTGTCGGTCTCGTTCAGACGCAGTCGTTCAAAGATGCGTTTCTCGCCCTCGTGTGGCATCTCGTGGTGTTCTCGAGAACCGGGGACGTTCGCACATGCAAGCTGTGCAGCAATCTTTACGTTCGTGAGCGCAGGCAGGACTACTGCTCGCGAAAATGTCAGACGCTTGCGAGCTCGCGGGCATACAGGCTGCGCAGCAAGAAGAAATAGTTAAAATCGCAGCTTCTTGTACGTGTCTTCCTTGCGTCGCTTGACTCGGGAGACGCCGATCTGTTTGTGAATATCATCCACGATGTATATCACTCGCCATGGACCAACCCGGATCCTGAAAACGCTCGCGCCGAGGCAGACGCAACCGCTGGGCCGAGGCTCGCCAGCCAGGGCAATTATTTTTTCATCGATGCGGCGATATTCGGACTCAGAAAGGGAATCCAAATCCTTGCAGGCAGCGTGTTCATAGAATATTTCGTAACGCGAACTGCTATTTGGATCGTCCGTTGGCGTAGTCACGATACCTTACAAAGACATCTGCCCCTTCAGATTCATACTTCCGTAAGGTGGCTAAACCGTCTGCCAAATCTTCGGCGTCTTCGGCGCTCATATTTTCGAATGGAACTCCGATCGCCGAATCGTCACTCGACCGATAGTCTTTTGCCGCGGCCGGCGGCGGCGGCGCAACGATCGGGACGCTGGCAAACGCGATGAGATGCCAGGCTCCGAGATTGGCAGAGCTCAGCTTCCAGTCTTCGCCAGCCCATGCATGCGTGTTCGTAAAATCGCTCGCTGGATATTCCATTAGCGTCCTCCAAGCGCTTCCCGCGCCTCACCGTGGATTTCCTTTTTTTGAATGAAATGCAAACCCTGGGTCTTCGTAATCGTAGCGACCTCAATCACCCCGCCAACGCCTCGAATCCCGATCGAAAGCTTCTGAGCCGCGATCGTCGTTCGAATGAGAAATATCGCCAAGTCCACGCAATCTTGCAGCGGTAATATTTCAAACGGCACCCGGTACTGAAGCGCCGGGAGCAACGCGGCTCTAAGCTTGCCTTCCTGCTGATCGTCCAGGTCGAGTATTTCTTTGATCAACGGGATCGCCCGTGGATCGATACCATGGATTATTCGACTGGCTACTTCCAGCTGCCCTCCCCAAGCCATGCCGAAATCGTCTCGATTGCGCTCCGTTGGTTCAGGGTTCTTAGGCAGTTCGAACTGGTACATGCTGCCGTATGGCTTGTCCTCGTCGTAGCCGCCTACAAGGAATGTCATTTCGGGCCCGGTGTAGTCCTCCGGACTTGGCAATCCGTCCGTTTTTCGCCAGCGCTCCATGTAGAAGTTGCTAAGCTTCTCAGCGTACGCTTCGGTAGACAGCCGGTCTTCTCCTAATTCTTCCTCGAGTTCCGATATGAAGCTATGCGCTGTCCGTCGGCCGATGAGCGCTTGCCCATACGTTACGGCGCCTACATACCTGTGACGGGTGTGACTGGGGAAACTCAGCAGCTTCGACGCGTTGTCAAAATTAACAGATATAACCGGGCCGTCGGATTGTTGGGCTTGAACCGTCACACGACTGTCGGCAGCCAGCACGAGGCCCTCGGCGCCTTTGATTGCAACTCCCAACGACATGACGAAACTTCTCCCGACCGTTCTAGACGGACACGCACTTTACATTCGATTTCTCGGATATACAAGTATAACGGGCGAAAACCACGCTGTCTCCTGTGCCGCGACTCCGACTTGCTGATCGCTTCGGAGGCACCCAGAACGTAAGCGGCACGGGTGCGCGCGGGGAAACCTCCGCACCGTTGCGGCGCACTTGACGCCGATGATATCCTGCGCTCGTCTAGAACGTCATGAGAATGCTTATGAAGCAACCCCCTTCACGGAACAGCGCTCCTCACCGGCCCACGCTTGGCGTTCTAGACAGCTCCAAGCATTCATGTGGATCGGTGGGGGGCGCTGTTCTGTTTGGAGGGTTACATGTCCACATCCACCCGAAACGGCGCGCGCGTGGGCGAGCTCATCACGGAGCTCTTGCTAGCACTCGGCTTCCTGCCGGCGGCGTCGACAAAGACAGAGCCCGGACCAGCTCTCCCCACGGAGCCGGAGCCTCCCGTTCCCTTCACCACGGTAAAGGCGGCCGCGGAAGCTCTTCACGTGTCGGCAAGCTACCTATACAAGCACAAAGAAGAGCTGCCCTTTATGATTCGGTTCCCGGGCGGAACCTGGCGCGTCGACGCGAAAGCGCTGCGGGCCTATCGGGGGGAGAAGGGCTAATGGTGTTTGACCTTGTGGCTCGCGATGGATCGGCACGTTTGAGAGCGCGGCACGGGGGTGTTTTGCTTCCGGCCTGTCGGCAACTCGTGAGCCCAAGAGGAGCGCCGGGGTCCACCCGTCGGGATCCCGGCGCTTTTATTTTTTTTGGGCGATCGCTTCAGTCGGCCGCTGGGGGATCCCCGACGGCGACAGGGCCTATGGGGGGGTCGACCGGCCGATCCTCAGTCGTGGCACTCCAGGAGATCCAGGATCTCGCTGTTACCGACGCGCTCGAGTTCCCACGGTCGACGCACGCCGTCCCCGAGCGCTCTCTCGACGAGCTCCAGCCGGACGAGATGCCGACGCCGGGGGAAACTCTCACCCGTCCGCCAGCGGAGCAGAGTCTGGCGCGATACCCACAGCGCCGCGGCCAACCCCTGCCACGAATACAACTCATCCACGAGGTTTTTAAGCCGCGTCAGGAGGCGACGTTTTTCGGCGGCCGACGGGCGGTTTCTTACCATTCGTGTCATGCGTGCGTCTCAATTGTGTCCCGAGATCGAGGTGGTGTGCAAGAAGACAAGTGGGTCTCTGATCTATATGGGGGTGCCACCTATCTAAACACAACCGGGATATAGGGTTACGCTCAATTTCTTCCCGTCCTCGCTCTGGTCCTCGGCTCAGTAGGCGCATGCGATCACTGCGCCGATGAGTCCGGCGGCTCGCGACCCAAGACGACGTCCAGCATGCTGGCCGCGTCGACGATCTCCTCTACCACCTCGGGGCATGCGAGATAGCGCGCGACGACCCGGAGTTCCTCGGATGGCGGAGCATCAAGGATCTCATCGTTGCCCAGCACGATCAGCATGGCGTCACCCGCGAGCCGGGCAACCCGTGATTGGAACCCCGGATCCATGTGCGCGCCGACGCGGATCTCGCCGTCGTCGTCCTCCGTGATCCGCCCTTGAGTGAGCGCCGCGATCGTCGGGCCAGCAATGTCGCGCAAGCTCTCGGGGGAGGGGAGGTCAGCCACGCACGTTCCTCTCCCCGCCTGGGGAGCGCCACCGGTTACCGGCCTCTTTCCGTTTCTGGAGGCAGGAGGGGCACCGACGCGGCAGGTCAAGCTCTTTGGCCAAGAACCAATTCTGCGAATCGAGCGTGAGCTTGAACGTGTCATTGCAGTCAGCACACGTCCTGAGCTCGCCGCCATCCAGCAAGCGAACGCTCTGCTTCATCGCGCGAGTTGCTCTCTCACGATGCGCTCGGCCACCGTGTCCGCTCGCTTCTCGGCGTCAGCCATGATCGCCAAGAACGTCTTCCCGAAACCCAGCGGGTCCGCTTTCGCTCTCGGGAGGATTTCGTCGGCGTCTAAAATTCCGGTCTCCTCGCAGACCTGGCGGACGGCCTCTGCCTCGAACCTCTTTCGGGCCTCGCGGTGAGCGAGCACGGTGGCCTCGGCTAGCGGCATAGGTCTCGGGCGCCTCTTTGCCTTTCATGCTGGCCACGCGAAGAGCTCCGGAGTTGCATGGCACGGCGACAATCGAAAGCTCGAGAAGTTCCGCCTTGGTCACGTTTCGTCCGCCGTCTGCGCGATCGTTCCACTCGTGATAAAGCACGCCCACAGACATCGCGCTGAGCAGCCCGGACTCAACTTTGCTCCGAACCTCGTCGGCTAACTCATTCGCCCCGGCCGCTGGGAACGCGACTTCGGCGAATAATTTGTCAGCCTCAACCCAGACTCTTTTCGCGCGCGCAACCGGCGCATCGTGGTCGTGATTAAACAGGACGGTCGGATTCTTCCGATATCGCTTAAGCTGCCACGCGGATGCAGCGATGCTGTCACCCATACAATCGACCGCGGAATCACTCGCAATGAATCGGAAAGTGCCGGCCTTTAGCTTGGGTGTGACCCTCGGCTTGGTGCCGCAGCCGCATTTCTCTTGAAGCCTGGTGAGTGTCATGGCTACTCCGCCGCCACAGGCTCGCATCTCTCGAGTCGAACGAGAAAGGATCGGGCGTCGTGCATAGCTCTGTCCGCCGCGACTCGTGCGAGGTTCACGCGAGCGCACGAAGCGTCAGCCTCCTCGAGCTCCGCCCGCCGGAGGGCTAAGCTTTTCTGAGCAGCCGCGATACGCTTCGGCACGTCGCCCTTGCGAATTTTTGAGACGAGCAGGCGCCGCGCCCGCTGGAGACGCTGCCGCTCGAGACGGTTGACCTCGCGTTGCTCGGCGCGCTCCTGACACAATGCGCGCCACCGCTTGTCGGCGTCTACGGTTGCGTCGTCATTGTACGCCCCCTCCCCTCGGTCTTCGATTCGTCGGCGCGCTTCTGCAACTATCTCGGAGCGGACGATTCGGGGCTGCTCCTCGAAGTGGCGCGTGGAGGCAGCGAGGCTCAAGATCTCAGTGTCGAGCTGCTCCGAGTTCATTGCCTGCAAGTCGAGGTCGCCCTCGACGACGTCTTCGAGCGCACGGATGAACGCGAGGCCGGTCTTCTGTTTGAGCTTGTGCTCGATGCCAAGGGCTTTTGCTGCGCCTTGATAGGCGTCGCGCTGACGCTTGACTTTCCACGCGCCCTCGCTCGGCTCGCCCGTGGTCTCGCGCAAGTCTCGCGCGACGTTCGCGCGCGCTTCAATTGTCGGTGCTGCCATGTGATACCTCCTATCGGAAAAAAGGTTTTTGAGAATGCTTCGGAAGCCCGGAAAGAACGGACGCTCCTCCGTGAATCCGTCGACGAGGATCGCGCTCCGTGTCCTCGCGACGTTGTCTCGATGCGCCTGGAGCACGAGCTCGCAATCGCGCTTGGTCCACTCGTGCGGCGTCGCTCGGCCGCTGGCGCATTCTCGAAACGCGACCTCTGCCGTCGCCGTCACCGTCACGAGTTCGTCATTCTCGCGGCGCCGGATCTGGATATGTCCGGCGGCACGGTCTCGTAATCTCAATGCAACAACTCCGTTTGTCGCGTGACCGACTTCGCCGCGTGACTCCGACCGACTGCCTGGATAGCCTCCTCCAACGCCGGCACGAGGAGATCGCCGTTGTCTATTTCGACGTCGTCCTCATCGACCTCGTACACAGTCGACTCGGTGAAGTGCACCACGCGCCGAGTGCCGTCGAGCATGTGGACCCCGATGACGCCACCGGGGCTCACGTTCGGGAAGTATCGAGCGATCTCCAGGATAGAGTTAGCCATTATCGTCGCGTGGTAAATGTAGGCGTTGCTCATCGAGCTAAAGTTGCTCACTGGGCGCAGCAACTTGCGCAGTCCGCGCTGAGACCTGTAGCCGTCCTCTTCAGTCGCGCCATGCGGCAGGGATATAATCACGTCGCCGGCGGGGCACTGCCCGCAGAGCTCACGCTCTTTGCGTCGTGGATCGTAAATCAAGACGCGCGTCTTGCCGTTCATCGTCGCTGTGAAAAAGAACCGCGTGATATCGATCGCCTCCCTGACCACGGGTGATACATTCCGGAGGGAGCGCATCTTTTTTCGGATACGGTATATGCGTTTTCCTAGCTGCGGGATCGTCGTTACGTCTGCGCGGCCGAGGTCGCGACCAACCGCGTCCATGAACGTTCCGGATCCAGTCCCAACGACGAAACCGCCCATGCTGGTACGGTACAATTTCTTACTGCTGTCGTCGACGTCGACGAGCTCGTTTCCGGCGTAGCCAGCCTAGCGATCGGGTATCAGCAACTGCTATCGCGAACTCTCCCTGATTAATGGCCAGGATGACAGTCATGCGGCCTCCCTGTCGGCGAGCTCCACTCCCATGGACTCAGCCGGCGCGGTGATGCGTGCAAGCTGCGCCTCGCCTGCGGGTCCGAGCGCATTGAGATTTGCGAGCAAGAGCGGGATCGCCTCCTCGAGCGCGGTAATCAATTCAGGCTTTGAAATCTCGCCCCGCTCAAAGAAGCTGAACAAATCGCCCGCCTCTTCGGCGAGTCGCCCGACCGACAAGTTACCCTCACCGAAGATAGAAGCGAGCGCGAGCTGTGCCGGCCGTCCCGATGCTTCGATCGATGCGGCCAGCTCTTTCGAGATGTTCGCTCCCAAGTCTCGGGCGACGTCGCGGGCGATGTCCGGGCCGCCGAAGAGAGACTTGATGCCTTTGACGAGGAAGCCTCCAATCTTCACGCCGATGCCGATGAGCGGACCCGCGGTGGCGAGGACTCCGGAGACGCCACCGAGCAAGCCGACGATGCCGCCAGCTCCGCCCTTGCCAGACGAGAAGGCTCCCTTGAGCCCGCCGAGCAATCCGCCCGAACTGCCGAGGTTCTGTAGCGCGGCGCCGGCGGCCAAGGTTTGGCCGACGATGCTACCTATCGTGCCGCCAAGAAGCTGTGCGAGGTTGTTGGCGGCAGCGAGAGCCTCGTTATACTGCCGTTGCGCCTCGGCGGCCTTCTCCGTCGCGGCCTCTATGTCTCCTATGCCAGGCACTACGCTGTCTTGGATCGTCTTGCTGACATCCTCGAGGCCGCCGACACCTTCTGCGACGAAAACGTCTGAGATGAGTATCGGCTTGTCCGGGAAGAGGGCGAGCGCGTCGGCCATCGCTTGCGCTTGGACCGCGGCTTCCGCGGCAAACTCGGCGCCATCGCGCTGCATGTCAACGAGGTCCGACAGCACAGCGATGCGCGCTTTTTCTAGTTTCGCGAGCGCCTTGGTCGCTGTCTCAGCGTCGGCGAGCTCGCCGGTGATGTCCGCTTGCGCGGCGCCCTGGTTCTGGAGCGAGCCCTCGAGCCGCTCGGCTTGAGCGAGGACCTCGCGACGTAGCACGATCTGTTTCTTGAGCTCCTCGAGTCGCGCGGCGTCGCGATCGTTTTGGATTCCGGGCCCAACGATCGACACCACCTCACTGGTGAGGGAGCGAAGGATTGCGTCGTCGCTGCCGGCGCCGGACAGGAGCTCTCGTCCCTTCGCCGACGCTTCGACAAAGCCGGCCGAGAGTTTTGCGAGCCCCTTAACCAATCCTGCGCTCCATCGGCTCGAGGCCCAAGGCTTCATCGCCTCGGAATGGAAAACCTCGGAGAAAAAAAGCGCGCGAAGTAACACCGGCTCACTCGGTTAGGAAAGAAGCATCTCGTCCGTGAGATGTCTAAATGGGAACGATTATCGGTCGCGATGGCGCGTGTGTTA
>SMYC01000032.1 GCA_004356105.1 Acidobacteriota bacterium
TCGCTTTTTCACCTCTTCTAGCATTGCAACACCTCTTCTTCGCCATCCAGAAGGTGGTCATAGGCGGTGAGCTCGACCTCGTCAATGTGCACGTCTTCCAGGGGCCGTGTTTCCGACAATTGCAGAAGTCCTTCGACCGCCTCGAGCGTGGGCAGTTCACCGGATTGGAGAAGCTGACCCAAGACCGTGTTCACAGCCGATTCGCTCAGCCGCGCCGCATAATGCAGAATCTGGAGATAGTCCTTGCTAGCACGCGACGACGTAAAGTGTTGACGCAACTGGTCGTACGCCATCCGAAACCGAGTCGTCGGGAACAGCTCCTCGCGATAACGGTAGTTCTCGAACGCTCCCGGTTTGCGAATCAGCCAGTCGATAATGTGGCGATACTGAATCTGATGCTTTCTCGAGCCTCTCAGCCGAGGCAATGTGTCCACCTGGCCTTGGGCGTACCACACCTGAAGCTCGTCCGCGTGGACTCGAACCTCCACTTCTTCGCCGATCAGCCGGCTGTCCACCGAATAGGTATTGCCGTCGACCCGGATCGTGCTACTGCTTCGTTTCACGCCAACCGAAACTCGCTTATAGGACTCCAGACGTCTTTCTGGTAAACGACGCAGCCGCTTCAACTCCTCCTCCACTCGCTCCTGTCGACCGGAGTTGAGCTCATCGAAGAGCCGCTCCAGGAACTTTTTGTAGTCTTCCCGTGATTCGAAGTCTCGACTGCCTCGCAACATCAGTGTTTGGTCCATCGCCTCTTTCAGCCGGTAATGACTCTGCTCGACGTCACCGTTCTCGTTGGGCTTTGCAGCCTGGATGCGACGACCTTCCACGCCGTAGTGTGCCAGAAGGGACTTGTAGCGTTGCGTGAACACCTCCGGGCGGATTTCTTGATGGACCGCTGCGCTCAGTCGATCCGTCCGGTGAGCTTTCGGTACTCCCCCGAGCTTCCACACCGCGCTTTGAAAGCCCACACTCAGGCTCTCGAAGCTTTCCGAGAAGCACACCGTGCCCCACTCCCAATTCGAGTACGGCAACACGAAGTGATAGACCAGATGATCGAACGGCTGGCCCTGGATCCGTACCTTAAGGTTATTCATGTACGTGAAGTCCGATTGACATAACTCGCCCGGCTCGTACCGCTGCTCGAAGAACACCTCTTTCGGTGGGCCCTCCAGCGCACGCCACTTCTTCACCCGACGCTGAAGCGTCCGTAGCTGACCGTCCTGATACTTGCCCGGATTCCGACGCTGAAGATCCTTGAACAGCGTCTTCGCCTGAAGACCCGAGTTCACATCCAGTTTCGAGCGTACCTCCTCCCAAATCTCTTCGAACGCATCTTCTCGCGTCCGCCAGCTGTGCTCCTTGCTTACCTCACTCGGCAGTTTCTCCAAATCGCGGTACTTCCGCGCCGTCTTCTCATCCATCCCTGACTTCACCGACGCCAACGACAACGTTTGCTCCTCGTTCAACAACTTCATTAGCTTCCTCACCTGACAGTCCGTTACCATCCATTCTCCTTTCAATTCAGGAGTTTGGACCATTTTCAGACCGCCCGAAAAACCGGGAATTCTAATTGTCGCCAGGCGGGAGTTTTAATTGTCGCTGATCAACCGACAAGATGATGGTCGTCCCGGTCTCCACTGAACCCGAGCTCAACCTAACCTAACCTAAACCTGGGCAGACCGACGGTGCTCTTCGAGGGAAGGTTTCAGCGCGGACTTTACGGATTCGTGAACTACGACGTGAGCTCCAATGGAAGCCGCTTCGTCATGGTGCAGCGCATCGGAACGGCGCAGCGGCATGAGCTCGTCGTGGTCCTGAATTGGTTCGAGGAACTGAAGCGGCTAGTACCCTTGGAAAACTGAGCTCAAATGCCGGGAGTTTCATCTCGAGAGAGCTCGTCGCCGACCGGTAGTGCGAGGTCGTCCAGGTCCACGCTCAGCGCCTCGGCGATTCGCTGCATCACGTCAAATCGACCGGCGCTTTTGCTGGCTTCGATGTCCGAAATCGTCGCCCCTCGCACGCCGGCCCGAGACCCTAGCTCAGCTTGCGTGAGACCGCGCGCCTTGCGCCACGCGGCGACGGGGTGGAGCTCGCCACGAATGAGCGCCATCGCGTCGTCATGCGGCAGCACCGGCTCGTCGCGCCGCGCGTCAATCGCGGCGCGGTCGGCGGCGTCCTCAGCAGCGCTCAGGAGTGCCTCGTAGTCTTTGTGTCCAATGAGCTCGTGATATTTTTCCTTCGGCTCACCGGTCCAACCGTTGATGCCGTGTTTGGGCAGCCACCAGACGTGGATGCCGAGTGCCGCAACCAATGGCAGAGCAAGCAATCCGAAAGCCCACGGTCGGCCAAAAGTGGCGGACACGGTCACGACGATCGTTGAGACGATAACGACTTTCAGGATCCGGCGCCACTTTGGCTTGTGCTCTTCGAAATGGCCGAAAAGGATAGTTCCAAACGCAAAAACGCTCATGACGATCGCTACGTCGAACCACAGACTGTTCAGGTCCGCCATGAATGCCTCTCAATTCGTGAGTTTTGGTTACTCGAACCGGCGTGTTTGCTCCCGCCACTTGAGGTGTGAACCGTGCTCTGCCCACCAGGAACGCCACCCTTCAATGGCTTCCCGATTTTCCGTTGGACTCAGCTGGGGGCGGTATCCAAAGTCTTTGCCGCTGAGATTCCCGAGCAGCTCCATCGCTTCTCGACGGGCGAGCTCTGGCTCATCACTTTCAAGCATATCGATGAGAACCGGAATCCCTGATGGTTCCTTCAATTCCAGGATGGCGCGGGCGAGCGCCACCTTAAGAAAAGGGTCGTAGTCCCGGAGGCACATCTCGAGGAGGACGGGCACCGCCGATGGGTCTTGAAAAACTGGCAAAACGTGGGCGATGTGCTCTATCAGTCTATCTGAGCTCGTGCTTCGAAGGAGCTCCAAGATCTCGGGCACCGCGTGGGCATCCTTCCGTTCAGCGAGGTGATCCAAGGCGTCGAGCTGGGCCGAGGCCTCGGTGCTGTGTAGATCCCGGATCAGCTCGTCGAAAGTCACCTCGTGAGTGTGCTCTTCGGACCCCTTACGTAACGCGAGGCTCCCGATCGCCAAACTAGCCACGAGAAAAGCACCTCCCGCCACCTTCGCAAGAGCTCCCAGTTTGCTCGGCGAGCTCATCACCATGTGGGTGAGGCCAGCGGCCAGAAGGAGGGCCGCAAAGCATGCGACCACGGCCGGCCCGGTTGGCAGATCGCCGTAGTAGGAGAGGATCATCCCCGCGAGGCTAACAACGGCTCCCGCAAGCCAGCCCACGGCTATCCTCCGGCCGATAGTTTCCGCAAACATCACCGCAATGACGGCAGGGACGATGAGGTAAGAGAAAACGAGTAGGACGCCGGCGATGGCCACCGAGCTCGTGATGACGACGCCAAAGGATACATAGAACAAGAAGTCCCAGAACCGGACCTTGAGGCCCTCCTTTGCTGCGCCTTCGGGATCAAAGCTGATCATGAAAAACTGCTTGCGGAATACCCAGTGAAACGCGCCGACTGCCGCGTAGATGGTTGCAGTCTTGAAAATCTCAGGCCAAGTGACGAGGAGCACGTTTCCGGCAAGCATCTGCTTCAGGTGCTCCCCCTCTCCCGTTGACTTCGATAGCATGAGCATCGCTATAGCGGTCGCGCTCGCGTAAGTGATCCCGATGATGGCCTCCTGCGCCACCTTCTCATGACGCATGCGCGTCAGCGCGAACACCGCAGCTCCGATGAGCGTAAACCCGAGCGAGAAAGCATAGACGACCAGTTGCTCTTCAGGCCGGCGGGCATCGTAGCCAAGCAGGAAGGCATAGCTCGCCCCCAGGGCGGCAATCTGCGCCATGGCTAGATCCACGAAAATAACTTTCCGACTCAGCACGTGGATGCCGAGGTAGCCGTGAATCCCGGTGAGGACGAGACAGATCGCGAGAGGCGGGAGCATCCAGGTGAGCTCGCTCAGGTCACTCATCGCGGTAGCACTCCACTACTCGTTGATTGCAGCCAGGAGATGGTCCAAGATTTTGTCGATCAGCTTGAAGTAATCTTCGGTCCCAGGCTCGCCACCCACCTGGCTCGGTAGTATCACGACCGTAGCCCCGGCCTGCTTGGCGATGGCATCGGGCAGCGCCGCGTCATAGAAGTTATCGACCAGGATGAGTCTGGCCCCCTCTCTCTTGATCCGCTCCGTGATCTCGCGTTGATAGCGCGGGCCTGGTGGAATGCCAGGCTTTTCCTCGATGGTCCCCAAGAGCTCAATCCCGAAGAGGTTGCAGAGATAAACCCACACCTTGTGGTACTCGACGGCTTTCTCACCGCGCAGGGGTTCGGCCTTTTTGAGCCAGCCTCCAAGTTTACGGATGAGCTTTTCTTCTCCTACCTCGTTTCTTTCCAACCAGTCGAAAAGCTCCCCATCCATGGCCAACCGGCTGAGCTTCCGTCCGCCCACCAACTGGACCAGCTCCTCGCCGAACACCTCACGATCGATTCGAGCTCGAAAGTCCTTGTCGCGTTTCTGAAAATAATCACGATCCTCCGGAAACGCTTGCACCAACCCGCGAGTGATGTTCGAAGCAATCTTCTTGGTCCGGAGAGGATCCAGCCAGAGATGAGGGTTGCCTTCCGGGTGCAGATCTCCGAGAGCGCGAGTAGGATTGTCCGGCACCTCCTCCTTCGGGATCCCGACGGAGGTCGTAATGCGCCCTCGCGCACCGCGGGTGATGCGAGTGTTCCCGGAACCATCCGCCACACGATCCGCCCAACGATCCTGCATCATCCCGATCTCGAAGAGAAGCTCGGCCTTCCGGACTTTGTTCATCAGGTACGGTGTAGGGGAGACGAAGTGAGGGTCTTCGTCCGGTCGGGCAAGGCTTACGACTACCAACTTTGCGCCTGCTATCTCTTCAGCAATGGCGGACAAGGTGGGCAACGTGCCCACCACGATTTTCTTTGCGTCGTCCTGCGCCCCTGCGGGTACCGAAAAAGCCAGCGGCAGGACAGCCGCTACGTACCATTTCGTCGATGACATCATCCGTTTTCTCCACATGGACGCTTACCGATTCACCCAGTACGGCTCCGTAGGGTGCACGCCGAATACAAAGTTCAGCTCGAAGAACAAAGTATTCAAGCCGTTCTTTTCTGGAAGATCGCTCAAACGGTGCTCACCGCCCAAGCGGAATCGCAAGAACTCCGACGTGTAGTAGGTAAGGTAGCCTGCCCAAACTTGGGTGTCTAACCGCTCGTTCTCGAGCTCCTGAGAGAAATCATATCGCCCCCCGAGGTAAAGGTTTCGTCCTAGCTGGTACTGAGCAAACAGGTAGTAACCAAGCGGCGTTCGCGACGGCCCATCGGACTGCTCCAATGAAGCGTAGAAGAACTCTCCCCCGCCTACGAAGGACCTCCGAAGCCCACCGCGTCCCGGCTTCCACGTATACGTGAAGTCGGCCACCGCCAGCGCGGTGCGCAAGATTCCGGACGGATCGTTTTTACCACCCAGATACGAGCCCCCGAGCTCGAAGGCCTGGCTGTTACTGATCCTCTGGTACCAGCTCCCGTGCCCATAGAAGACCAGATCGTCTCCTTGATTGGCCTCCGTGACAGCAAGGTTCCCGGTCGTGCCAAAACCTAGCTGCATTCTGAGCGTTGTCTCGAGAGAAGGCGACGGCAGGAAAAAGTCGGCGTTCACACCCGTCACTTGAAATCCAGCTTCGGCGGACTCGCCGAGCCCCTCTGTGCCCAAGAATGTCGCCACCGGAAGGGGTCGACTCGTCCACATCAGATCATGAAAGTGGATCAAATTGTTCTTGCCAATCTCTGGTCGGTACTTTCCAGGTTTGAGCTTCAAGCCCCATGGCGAACCCAGAAAAGGCAAACGCTTTATCAGCACATACCCTTCCTCTATATCAGCTTCGAGCGGCCCTCCAGGGGACTCCGCTTCGAGCGGGATGGCGAGAAACGCGTCCGCAAAAGGGTCGACCGCCGCACGTAGCTCGAACTCCCCCGCCCTAAACACGAAGCGGTTGTCGATAGGATCACCCTCAGGGCTTATGACCATTTTGTTGTCCCTTCGCCCCATCAGGTTACCGAACATGGTGATGTACGGTGTGAATGCGAGCGGCGCGAAAGCTCTACGGTTCTTCTCGATCTCTCCCTGTAGCTCCTCACGGTCTCTATCGTGTCGCTCCTCCAGACGTTCGAGCTCCTCCTCGACATCAAGGGAACTTTCTTCTTGCATCGCTTGAAGCTTGGTCTCGAGGGCGCTCAATCGCGCTTCATAACGAGCTTTGATGGCCTCAAATTCTTCCCTCAAGGCAGCGAGCTCTTGGGTAATTTCATCTCCTTCATCCTGGGCTTCCCGGCTTTCGGCTGCTGCCGCGGTCCATGTCACTGTTGCAAGAACCGCTGCAAGTAGGAGAAAAGGGGGTTGGGTCATGCGTTCCTCCCTGATGAATGAGTTTTCTCGGGCTAGCGGAGACGCCCAAACGTGGTGTGCGGAATTGCACTCCTCCACACGCGCTGGTCTTAGCTATAGCGCGGTTTGCGTCCTAGGCCTTGGTCGGTGGGGAGCGGGAGACGCGAAAGAATCCAGGCGAGCGGTACTTTTCTCCACAGGCCAGCGCCAGGATCGCGGTCGAGGATGACAGCGGCGCCACCAGTGAGCTTGCTGTCGGCGCGGTGCCTCTCAGGTTCTTCGCGAGGATGCAGGCGCCGCAGAGGTGCACCGGTTGCACTCGGTGTGCGTGGCCGCCGCTGATCCAGGCCTCGGCGCCTTCGAGAATCCCCCGGGACACGGATTCAGAAGAGCGGCTCTGCGCCTGCGGTACCTCCAGGTAATGATACAAGGAGAGCAAGGCCGAGAGGGACAGTAGCCCACTCAGCGCTAGAACCAGAAGTGCTTTGACTATTCGGTACACCATAGCCTAGGTCAGATGCAACCGTAGCTTACTCAGCTTCGGCCTACCGGTCAATGCCAGTTGGGCCAGTTGGGCCAGTTGGGCCGGTGGACCTGGGGACGTGAGGGTCACTTAGTTTTTGAGGCGGTCCAGACGGAGCCGATGGCGCTCGTCGAAAAGACGCCGCGCCGTCAACGCGACCGAGACGAAAACCCCGAAGCCCGTACCCGCGGCGACGAGAAACATGATCAAGATCTGATACTTCACGGCTTCGACGGGCGGGCTCCCCGCAAGGATCTGTCCCGTCATCATCCCCGGCAAGCTCACGAGCCCCGCCGCGGCCATCGAGTTCAGGATGGGCAACATTCCCGTTCTTACGCTCTCACGTCTCAAGTCGAGCGTCGCTTCTTCCCGCGACTGGCCGAGTAGAAGCCGACCCTCGAGCACACGCTTTTCCCGATAAGCCACTTCGGTGAAGCGGCCGGTCCCGAGCGCCACCCCGTTCATGGTGTTTCCGAGGAGCATGCCGAGAAGCGGGATCGCATATTGCGGCTGGTGCCAAGGCGTCGCGCCGATGACAGCGACGAGCGCGAAGACCGTGATCGAGAACGACGAGATGAACATGGAGAGCGCCCCGACGGAAAACCCCCAAGCGCCTGCGAGCGGCCGCGCTTGACGCACGCGCACTTCCCTTCCCGCGGCCAAGAGCATGACCATCGCGATGACCACGAGCCATAGGAGCCCTTCACTCTCGAAGAGCGTTCTCAACACGAACCCCACTAGCAAGAGCTGTATCGTTGTGCGCGTCGCGGCCACTAGGATCGAGCGCGTCAGGCCGAGCGACGACCAAAGGCTGAGCCCGGCGAGCGCGAGCACGAGGCCGGCGGCGATGGCAAGGTCGGTGGCGCCGAGCGAGATGACTCCCATGGTCAAGACGCCACCAAACGTCCGTCTCGCAGCTCGAAGTGGCGCGACGCGACCCGTCGCGCTTGCTCGCGGTCGTGGCTCACCCAAATCACCGGCGCCTCTTTGCCGCGACAGTAGCGTTCCACGAGGGCTTCGACCCGCGCGACATTATCGACATCGAGGCTCGCAGTTGGCTCGTCGAGCAACAGAGCTTCTGGTCCGATCGCGAGGAGCCGCGCGAGCGCAAGACGCTGGCGCTCGCCCGTAGACAACCGATGCACGTCAAAGCCGAGAACATCGCGTTCGAAGCCGAGCGCCTGAAGCTCATCGCCTTCATATCCAGCGGGAAAGTGCGGCCCCACGTCGTCCGCCCACCACGCACTCTCCGGCGGAAGCATACCGAGACGCCGTCGCCACTCCGGCGCCGGCGTCGCTGCGCACAACGTTCCATCGAAGCGCACACTGCCCTCGTGAGCGTCGAGGTCCGCGAGCGCTCGCAGGAAGAGTGTTTTGCCCGAGCCCGACGCACCCATCACCGAAACGCATTCAAAAGACTCGATCGTGAGGTCGATCGGACCCATGGAGAGGAATTGCAGCGCTTGAATCTCGAGTCGGCTCATCACGACGACTCTACACCCCCTCTTTGACAGCGCCAAAGGCCTCCCGTAGGCTTTCGCGCA
>SMYC01000033.1 GCA_004356105.1 Acidobacteriota bacterium
GAGCGAGTTCCAGGACGTCGTGGGCGCCGGGCTCTATTTGAGAAGTCGCGACGATGTCGACCCCGACAAGATTGCACTCTGGGGAGGCTCCTATGGCGGCTACCTCACTGCTCTCGGCCTCTCGCGCGCGCCCGATCTGTTCGCCGCCGGGGTCGACATCCACGGTGTCCACGACTGGAATATCGTGATCCGAAACTTCGTCCCGACCTATGACGCCGAGAAGCACGCCGCCTTTGCCCGGCTCGCTTTCGAATCGTCACCCATGGCATCCATCGACGGCTGGCGAGCTCCCGTGCTCTTGATTCACGGCGACGACGATCGCAATGTCCCGTTCAGCGAGTCGGTCGATCTCGCCGAAGCGCTCGCCAAACGGAATGTAGATTACGAGGAGCTCGTCTTTCCCGACGAGGTTCATGGATTTTTGCTTCACGAAAACTGGCTGAAGGCTTTCCGCGCGGCGGCCGACTTTATCGACCGCAAGCTCGAAGCCGCGCCATCGTCCACAGAGGAACAACCATGAAAACCGTCCGACTTTTCGTCCTTCTGTTCGTCTCGTTTCCGGTGCTTCTGAGCGCACAAGAGCTGAGCGTCCCCGGCTTGAAAGACACGGTCGAGATCCTCACGGATCGCTGGGGCGTGGCTCATATCTACGCGAATAACGAGCACGACTTGTTCTTTGCCCAGGGCTACAACGCGGCCAAAGACCGCACGTTTCAGTTCGAGCTGTGGAGACGCCAAGCAACAGGTACGGTCGCAGAGATCCTGGGGCGGCGCGAGCTCGACCGCGACATTGGCACTCGGCTCCACATGTTCCGAAAGGACATGACGCAAGAGCTCAACCATTACCATCCGCGCGGCGAGGCGATCATCACCGCTTACGTCGACGGCATCAACGCCTTCATCGACGCGACCGAACGCAATCCCGATCTCTTGTCGCTGGAGTTCGAGCTGCTCGGCATCAAGCCCGGAAAGTGGACACCCGCCGTCGTTATCTCACGCCATCAAGGCCTGCTCTCGAACGTCACCCGGGAGCTTCGCATCGGCCGCGCCGTGGCCGTCATCGGCCCCGAGAAGGTCCGGGAGCTCGATTGGTTCCGCCCCGGCGAGCCCGTGCTCGCGCTCGACCCCGTCATCGACGGTGCCCGCCTCGAAGACGACATCCTTCATTATTACGAGGCCTTTCGCCGCCCGATCGAGTTCGAACCGGACGACCTCGTCGCAGCCTACCGTAACGACCACGCGTCTCACGAAAGGCTCGCCGCAGCTGCGGAGCCGTTCATCTCGAACGGCGACGGCACGGACGCTATCGGCTCGAACAACTGGGTCGTGAGCGGACGCTTTACGCAGACCGGCTTTCCTTATGTCGTCAACGATCCGCACCGCGTGCTCGCAGCGCCATCGCTACGCTACTTCGTACATCTCACAGCACCCGGCTGGAACGTGATTGGCGGTGGCGAGCCGGTGCTTCCGGGTGTCTCGATCGGCCACAACGAATTCGGCGCTTGGGGTCTCACGGTGTTCGGACAGGACAACGAAGACCTCTACGTTTACGAGACGAACCCGGCCAACCCGAACCAGTACCGCTATCTCGACGGCTGGGAAGAGATGCGGGTCATCAAGGACACGATCGCCATCAAAGGAGAATCTCCCGAGACCGTCGAGCTCAAATATACGCGCCACGGCCCGGTGCTCTACGAAGACAAGGAGCACCACAAAGCCTATGCGCTCCGCGCGGCGTGGATGGAGATCGGAAGCTCCCCTTACCTCGCCAGCTTGCGTATCAACCAGGCCCAGACGTGGGAAGAGTTCGTCGAAGCTTGCTCTTACAGTCGCATCCCGGCCGAGAACATGATCTGGGGCGACATATACAAGAATATTGGCTATCAGGCCGTCGGCATCTCACCGATCCGCCCACACTGGAGCGGCCTCGTCCCCGTTCCCGGTGACGGACGCTACGAGTGGGAGGGGTATCTGCCGATCACAGCACTTCCGCGCGTGAAGAACCCGGACAAAGGCTACTGGGCGACGGCCAATAATTACATGCTGCCGGACGATTATCCCTATCCGTCGGCCATTCACTACACGTGGGGCGACGAGATGCGCGGGCTCCGCGTGAACGAGCTGATGGCCTCGGGACGCCGGTTCACGATCGTCGACATGATGCAGTTCCAACACGACGAGCTTTCGATACCAGCGCGCAGCATCGTGCCGCTCTTGATGGGCATTGATATTGCCCCCCCCGATGCGCGAGAAAGGGCCGCGCTCGAAAAACTCGACGACTGGGACTTTGTCGTCGACAAGGATTCCATCGCGGCCGCGATTTACGTGAGCTTCGAGCGCGAGCTCATGGAGAACGTGCGCGAGATCGTCGTTCCCGAAGCTGCGCGCTCCACCATCACGCGCCTCAACAAGAAGCGCGTCATCGACTGGCTCGTCGCGCCCGACGGCCGGTTCGGCGAGCATCCGATTGCCGGACGCGACGAAGTTTTGGCGAAGAGCTTCTCTGAAGCGATCGCAAGCTTGACCGAGCGTCTCGGCTCGGACATGACGGCTTGGCAATATGGGCAAGAGGCGTTCAAACACGTCCTCATCCACCATGCCTTGAGTCCCGCAGTCGACGCGGTCACGCGGGAGAAGCTCGACGTCGGCCCGGCGCCGCGCGGCGGTTACGACTCGACGCTCAACAACACGAGCCGCCGCGACAACCAGCGCTCCGGCGCGTCGTTCCGCGTCATCATGGACGTTGCCAACTGGGACAATTCGATCGCGACGACCGCGCCAGGACAGGCAGGCGACCCGGACAGCCCGCACTACCGAGATCTTTTCGAGCTATTCGTCAAGGGCCAGTACTTCCCACTCTTTTACTCCCGCGAGAAGATCGAGTCCGTCACGGAGAGCCGGACGGTGCTCGCACCGGCGGGAGCCACGGATCGATAGATGCCCACACCCCCGGTAGCAGAAAAAAAGCCTCACTTATTGGTAGTGCATGGCGATAGTCGTGAGGATCCCTATTTCTGGCTCAACGATCGGGAGGACCCGGAAGTCATCAACTATCTCGAAGCGGAGAACGCCTATACCAAAGAAGTGATGGCAGAAACCGAGGGGCTGCAAGAGGCGCTCTTCGAAGAGATCAAAAAGCGTCTCGAGCCCAACGAGAGCTCCGTTCCGTACCGGAAAGAGGATTATTATTATTACCATCGCTTCGAGGAGGGGAACGAATACGCGATCCATTGTCGCAAACGCGAATCGCTCGAGGCACCGGAGGAGATCCTCGTCGACGGGAACGCGCTCGCCGAGGGCCACGAGTACTTCGCGCTGAGCGTCTCTGGATTGAGCGTCAACCAGAATCTCTTCGCCTACGCCATCGATACGCAAGGCCGCCGCATCTATGACGTCTATTTCAAAAACCTCGAGACAGACGAGCTACTCGAAGACGTTCTAAAGGACGTCACGGGCAACGTTGCCTGGGCCAACGACAACGAAACCGTCTTCTATTCCAAACAACACAGCGAGACGCTGCGGTCCTATCAGATCTATCGCCACCGTCTCGGCGACGACCCGGCGGACGACGTGCTCGTCTTCGAAGAGGCCGACGAGACTTTCGACGTTAGCGTCTTCAAGACCAAGTCTAAGCGCTACATCTTGATTGCCTCGCAGCAGACGCTCTCGAGCGAGTATCGATACATCCTCGCGGACGAGCCGGCCAGCAGCTTCCAGATGCTTCAAGAGCGCGAGCGCAAGCACGAATATGACGCGAGCCACTTCGAGGACCACTTCTTCATCCTGACGAACTGGAACGCACTGAACTTTCGGCTGATGAAAACGCCCGTCGACGCGCCAGGGAAGGACAACTGGGAAGAGGTCATCCCTCATCGTGAGGACGTGCTGCTCGAGACCTTCACGATCTTCCAGGACTACCTCGTACTCGTCGAAAGGCACGAGGGTCTCCGCAAGATCCGCGTCATCCCTTGGAACGGTTCCGACGAGGAGCATTATTTAAAGTTCGACGAGCCGGCCTACTACGCCTACTTGACCGCGAACGTCGAGCTCGACACAACCTTGCTGCGCTTCGGCTATACATCCTTGACGACACCGCGCTCGACCTTCGACTACGACATGGCATCGAAAGAGCGCACGCTTCTGAAGCAAGACAAAGTGCTCGGCGGTTTCGATCAGAGCGCCTATGTCTCCGAGCGCCTGATGGCGAAAGCGGCAGATGGAACCGCCGTTCCCATCTCGCTCGTTTATCGCAAAGACACGAAGCTCGAGAGCTCGCCGCCGCTTCTGCTCTACGGCTACGGCTCCTACGGCATCACGATGGAAGCGACATTCTCGGCGCCACGGGTGAGCCTTCTCGACCGCGGCTTCGTCTACGCCATCGCCCATATCCGCGGCGGCGAGGAGATGGGCCGAGCGTGGTACGACCACGGTAAGCTCCTCGAGAAGAAAAACACGTTCACGGATTTCATCACTTGCGGCCATCATCTCGTCGCCAACGGCTACGCCGATCCGGAGCGGCTCTACGCGTGGGGCGGAAGCGCCGGGGGCCTCCTGATGGGCGCGGTCATCAATATGCGGCCGGATCTCTTCTCTGGCGTCGTCGCCGAGGTACCGTTCGTCGATGTGGTAACGACGATGCTCGACGACAGCATTCCGCTCACAACCGGAGAATATGACGAGTGGGGCGACCCCAACGACAAACAGTATTACGACTACATGCTGTCTTACTCGCCCTATGACAATATCGAGCCGAAGGCCTACCCGCATCTTCTCGTCATGACAGGCCTCCATGATTCGCAGGTTCAGTACTGGGAGCCTGCGAAGTGGGTGGCGAGACTCCGCGCAACGAAAACAGATGATCATCGACTGCTCTTGAAAACCAACATGGGCGCCGGCCACGGCGGCGCGTCCGGCCGTTTCAAACGCCACCGTGAAACGGCGCTCGTTTACGCATTCTTGTTGCAACTATCCCAGGGGGACCTATGAGCTTTGCATTTTTGGGGCTGCTCTTGCTCGCTTCGACCATGCCCGTCGTGGGCGAAGCCGAGCTCGAGAACGGCCTTCGCATCCTCGTGCTCGAGGACCATTCGCAGCCTCGGGTCGCGTGCAAGATCCTCACGCGCTTCGGCGCGGTAGTGGAAGAGCCCGGACGCTTCGGGAGCGCGCATTTTCTCGAGCATCTGATGTTCAAGGGCACCGCCACCATCGGTACCCATGACTGGGAAGCAGAGAAGCCCATTCTCGACGAGATCCTCGAGCTCGAGCGCGACATCATTCAGGAGCGAAACCGCGCTCGGAGCGAGATGCGTGAGCGCGGCGTCTATCACGACTTCAAGCACGCCGAGACGACGCCCGAGCTCGAGCGCTTGATGAGCATCCTGCACGAGAAAATCATCGAGGACGAGCGCTACGTCGACACCGAAGAGAGCAACAGCTACTACCAACGCACCGGCGGCACGCGTCTGACGGCCCAGACCGAGCAGGAATATATGAAGTTCGACATCAACTTGCCGTCGGAGAAGCTCGAGATGTTCTTCCGCATCGAAGCCGACCGCATGGTAAACAGCCGCTGGCGCCGCTTCGACTCTGAAGTCGGTATCCTCTGGGAGCAGCGGCTCGGCGATTTGAATCGCGCGGACACCGTCTTCAAAGAAGCCGTCGCCTCCGCGAGCGGCGTCGTCTCGCCGATCTATTGGAACGAAGGCTATGAGACGGACTTCCCGATTCTGGAGCGCAACTACACGCGTCGGCTCTACGAGACCTGGTTCGTCCCCAACAACACGATCATCGTGCTCGTTGGCGACACAACGCTCGAGGAAGCCGAACGGCTCACCAAGAAATATTTCGACCGCATCCCGCGCGGCGAGGAGACCCACGACACGTTCGCCGTCGAGCCGCGCCCGGACCACTACGTGCGCGTCGAGATGCAGACGCCCCATTTCGGGCCGGCCCTCGACATCCGTCACCGCATCCCGGGCGTCGGTCATCCGGACCGGCCCGCGGTGGAGCTACTTGGTGAGATCCTCGGCGACCCGCGCGGCCCGATTGGCGTGGCCACGTTGGGTGAAGGCCTCGCGACGAGCCTCGCCTCCAACACCGTCGTGACCCACACGAACCGCTTCAGCTTCCCCGCCACGCTCAACCTGGTCGCGCATGGCAGTAACCTCGAAGCGTTGGAGCCAGCCATCATCGGCGCCATGGAGAATCTGCGAACCGAGCGGATTGCCGACGACGTCATCCGCGCCGCGAAGAAGCGCCGGCGCGCTTATTGGGAGCGGCGCCGGCTGAACTGGGACGACGTCGCCTTCGACATGGGGCACTACGCGATCATGGATAGCTGGCAAACGCTCTTTCGCGAGATGGACGCGCTTCAGGAGGTCACGGCCGAGCAGTTACAGGCGACCGCGAAAAAATATCTCGCGAAAACGAACCGCATCGTCGGCGTCGCCACGCGGGAGCCGGTACAATGAGCGGCCGCATCTTGTTACTCGCTCTCGGCGTCAGTCTTGCTGGGGGAAGCGCCCACGCCCAACGTGACCCGATCCCCTTCGACCCGCCGGAAGCCATCGAGCTCGGCGACAGCCGATTTGTTCTGCCTGCCCCGGACGACTACCGCGTCGAGCTCGACGAAGGCCTGGTCGCCTTCATCGCCCTAGACCCGAACACCGCGACGGTAGAGCTCACGGCGCTCATCGGCGCGAGCCGCCTCGACGATCCCGAAGGCAAAACCGGGCTCGCCGCCGCTGTGGCCTACGGGATGGGCCATGTCGAAGGGCTCGACGACCACCTCTATGCCATGGATGCGCGCTTGTCGGTCACGACGGACAACGAGCAGACCCGACTCCACCTATCATTATTGGAGGAAGATCTTGACGAGGGTATGGCTCTCTTCGCCGAGATGCTCAGGCGCCCAAAGCTCGACGAAGCGACCCTCGAGGACTATCGACGCGCCGCCGTCCGTCCGCCGTGGAACCCGGACGACCCGCGCAAGCGCCCCGAATACGAGCTTCCGAAGCTCCTCTACGGTAATCACCCCGCAGGACGCGTGCCCACGGAAGCGAGCGTCGCCGCCATCACCACCACGGACCTCGAGAGCTTTCACGCGCAGTATTACGTTCCTAATAATGTCGTTCTCGCCGTCTCGGGCGGTGTCGAGCGCGAGCCGGCGACGGCGGCTTTACGCGATGCTCTGTTTCCATGGAAGCGCGCCCGCGTCCACCACGCCGACGTTCCCGAGATTCCGAAAGCCACCCCCCGCAAGATTCACGTCTGGGAGGTCGAGCGGCTCCAAGGCTTCATGCTCGTCGGACATCTCGGCCGTCAAGGCCGCGAGGACGAGCACGCCGCGCTCGAGGTCGCGAACTACATCCTGGGAGGCAACGGCGCCATCTGGAAGCGCGTCCATCCCGAGCTCGCTCCCGCGCGAGCACAGGGCCATTTCGATGCGAGGTTCTTCGTCGAAAGCCGAGGCAAGCGCGGCCTCTCCAACGACATCTCGTCCTACGTGCCCGTGGGCTTCCGCGCACCGGCGCTCACCTACGCGGTCACCTCGGGCCGCCCGGAATCCATCGCCTTTCTACTGAAAATCATCGACGATGAGTGGCGTAAGATCCGCGAAGATGTCGCAGATGGCGACATCGAGATCGCGAAAGGCGCCCTCACCCAAGGCTACTTCCAAATGCGATATGCCGGCGCGCACGCGACCGCGCTCAGCCTCGCCGAAGAGCTCTTCTTCGAAGGCGGCCACGACTGGAGCGAAGGTTACATCGAGCGCATCCGCGCGGTGACCAAAGCAGAAGTTCTCGCCGCCGCTCGGAAGTACTACCGCCCCGAAGACCTCGTGGCGGTCCTCGTCGGACCTCTCGACGAGATCCAAAGCTCGGAGCATCCACTCTACAAAGCCAAGCTCGAGGATTTCGGCGAGCTCATCGTTCACGCGTGGCAGCAATAATCAACGTGACATTATAGAGTTACAACTTTACTATACGTCTGTGGCCATCCACGACGAAGTTCTCCGAGCCCGGCGTCTTTGCGGGGAGCGTCGTGGCTGGACCTTTACGTCTGAAGAGGTCGTTCGAGCGCTGCCGGACTTGAACGTGAGCTCGGTCCGGACTCACATCGTGAGTCGCTGCTGCGTCAATGCGCCGAAGAACCACCCGCACAAGTGGGATTACTTCCGTCGCGTGCGGCGCGGTGTGTATGAAATTCTGCCCGCCCGCCGGCGCGACAAGAGCGCGAAGCTATCCCGCGTCGCGGAGCGCCTCACGACCTACGGGACGGCGCCTATGCGAGACTCGGTGCACGCGACGGTCTCACACGGAGAACGCTTCTACGTCGCCGAATGCTGGGAGGTAGCCGTTGTGACCCAGGGTAGAACCCTTGATGAAGTCGTGGCGAACTTACGCGAGGCATTGGAGCTGCACCTCGACGGCGAGGATTTGCGCGCGCTCGGCTTCACGCCCTGTCCGCGTCTCGTCATCACCTACGAGAGCGAGCTCGGCACTAGCCTCTAGCTCTAGCAATTGCCACCCCGACTCCAACGGCTCTCAGCCAGGGAGGTGCTCGGCATTCTGAAGCGCTTCGGATTCGAAGTCGTCGCGACGCGCGGCAGTCATGCGAAACTACGACGAGAGATCGGTGGAGTCGAGACGCAAACGCTCACGGTTCCGTAGCACAAGGAGCTCGATCTTGGCACAATCCGAGCCATCTATCGCCAGGCGGCGAGATTCATCCCGGAGGCGGATCTCCGACCTTTGTTCTAAAGCGAGTAAGCTCGAGGAGAAGGTTCCATGCATTCTGATTTGATTTCAGCCGACGAAGTCCTGACCAAGCTGGACCGTGACGACTGGGCCATCGTCGACACGCGCTTCTACTTACCCGAGCCTGAAAGGGGCAAGGCCGAGTATCTGGACGCCCATATTCCCGGCGCCGTCTACGCTCACCTCGACCACGATCTGTCCGGCCCTCGAACCGGCAATAATGGCCGACATCCCATGCCCAGCGTCGAGCACATGATCGACCGCTTCTCGCAATGGGGTATCGACGAGAGCGTTCAGGTTGTGGTCTACGACAACGCGGGCGGCCAATTCGCCTCGAGGCTCTGGTGGATGCTGCGCTACCTCGGTCACGACGCGGTGGCCGTTCTCGACGGCAGCCTTTCTTCTTACGACGGCGAGCTTCGAGACGGGCCCGAGAAGCGGGCGCCGCGCAAGTTCACACCCAAAACCCGCCAAGCGATGCGGATAGATGTCGAGGCGCTCGCGCCGCATCGCGATGACTACCTGTTGATCGACGCCCGCGCAGGCGAGAGGTTCCGGGGCGAGATAGAGCCACTCGATCCCGTAGCGGGCCACATCCCCGGCGCCCACGACTTGCCCTCGGGAGCCAATCTGGATGACCAGGGGCGATTCTTGTCAGCGGAAGCACTGCGTCAACGCTTCGAGACCGTCATCGGCGAGCGCGACACGTCGGAGGTCGTTTGTTATTGCGGCTCGGGCGTCACGGCATGCCACAACCTACTCGCCATGGAGGTGGCAGCCATCCGAGGCGCGCGACTCTACCCGGGGTCATGGTCGGAGTGGTGCGCGGACGACACCCGACCGGTCGAAACCGGCTAATATCGCCCCTGACCCGTCAGGATGCATTCCCATGATTGGTCGGACTGTTGCCCAAGCCCTGGCGAATCACGGCAGGGGCCCATCTGAAATGGAATTCCTTTGGCAAGACTTCTTCGAAGTTCTCCAAGTGCCGCCCTTCCTTGGACGCGTGCTCTAGCGATCTTCGTGGGCGTCCATGTACGAGCGAAGGATCGCATTGATCCGAGTCTGGTATCCCTTGCCGCGTCCGCGGAACCACTCGAGCACCTCGGCGTCAAGACGAATCGTTATGGTCTCCTTTGGCTTTGGCAAGACGACTCGAGCTGTTTTCCAAAACTCTTCATCTGTGGGATGAGCGTCCGGATCCGCCTCGATCGCGTCACGGACTTGCTCCTCCGTCAACGCGCCGGCCTGATCCCAATCAGTCTTCGGGTTCGAAATAGTCGAAGTACGCTTTTTGCTCATGTTTTTCGGCCTTCCATGCCGAGATGATCCGCCGGAATGGCTCATTGAGAACCGTATAAATCACCGTCACCGGGCGACCCTCAACGAGTCCAATCGCATACCATCGGTCCTCCGGATAATCGAAACGCGTGTCCAGTCGCTCGAGCGTCGGTCCGTCAAAGATCTTGATGGCGTCCTCGAAGGCAATCCGATGCAGCCGACGATTCCGTACGGCCTTGACCTCATCCCAAGTGTAATTTATCGGTCGCATTTACACAATGTATTTACACGATCAAGGCCGAAGTTTAGAGAAAAGGGCGCCCGCGTCGTCGAGAACGGCTCCAGACGATTCCTAGTTATATAGATCGAGTCTTGGCTGGCTAGCCCTCCGTCCCGGCCACGGCCAGGAGACCGGCGACCGCGAAAAACGGTACAGGGTCCCTCGCGTTGACACCGAAGAGCTGTTGTTCGGCAAGTCGGGCCACTCCGTAGGCGAACGGGAGACCGACGAGAAGTCCCACGACAACGAGGCGCAGGCTCCAGCGCACAACCATTCCCGCCACCCGCGCCGGACGCGCGCCGAGTGCCATGCAAAGTCCCATCTCCTTTTGGCGCCGGAGCACGGCCTGGGCAAGGACCCCGTAGAGTCCCAACGCCGCGAGCAGGGCCGCGAGTAAGGCGAAGACAGCGAGGAGAGAAGCTTGGAGACGGTCGCCGCGGTCGATTCGTCGACCACGGCTTGCATCGTCGTCAGCCCGGAAGCGGGAAGTGCGGATCGACCTCGGCGGCGGCAGCCCTCAACGCGACGAGCGTTCCCGTCGGGTCGATACTGCTTTTCGCGACGATACGGAGGTAGCGAGCGGGTTGCTGCCGAAACGCAAAGTAGATGGTCGGGTCGGCGTGGCGTGAGAGAGCGAAGCGTCGAACGTCACCAACGACGCCAACGATCGTCACCGTCACTTTTTCGCCGAGATCGACGACGAGTTACCCGCCGAGAGCACCCTCGTCTCCAAAAAACTGACGAGCCATACCGCGGCTCAAAAGGGCCACCGGCGGATGGCTTTCATCGTCCTGCAGTTCCAGGTCGCGTCCTTCGAGAAGAGGTATCTGAAGGGTAGCGAAGTAGCCTTCCGTAGCTGATGACCGCCACCCGATGCTGGCCCTCCGTCTCCTCTTCGACGCGAAAGGTACGCCCCTCGACCGGGGCAACGCCCAAAGCGTCGAAGAAGTTGTAGGAGACACAGGCCCCTGGCACCTGCTCCGCACCTTCGTCTCCAGCGCTCACCGAGAAGCTGGTGAGCATCGTGGCAGAGAGGACGTCGAACGACGCCAGTCGCTCGCGGTAGTCGAGATAGTCGGGCGGTGAGACCGCCGCACGGTCGTATTGAGGCGTCGAGCCGTTCGCGAAGACGAGCCTCTCGGGCTCGGGAAAAGCGAGCGGCCGTATCAGCACCGCCTCGACCAGCGTAAACATTGGCGTGTTCGCGCCAATTCCGAGCGCCACCGTGCCGAGGGCGACGAGGGTGAAACGCCGCCGGGGAGCTTCCGTTTGTGATCGACTCCGGTTCGGGTGCTATATAATTGAGTAGCGGAGAGTGAGTGTGTCAATCGAGATAGGAACGCAAGCACCACCTTTGCAGTTAGATACCGATGGTGTAGTCCGCGTCGGCGGTACCCGGGTCACATTGGACAGCGTCGTCACGGCCTTTAGCAACGGCGCCTCGGCAGAGGAGATCGTCCAACAGTTTCCGACCCTCGGGCTTCCCGACGTCTATGCCGTGATCGCGTATTATCTCGGTCGGCAAGAAGAAGTAGAACGGTATCTCGACTCTCGGCGAGAACAAGCTGCGAGGATCCGCGCAGATAACGAGACCAAGTCTGATCAAAAAGGCATACGCGACCGTTTGATGGCCCGGCGAGAGAAAGGCTCCTAGCGACTTGCTTCGCCTCGCCGCGGACGAGAATTTCAACCACGCTATCGTACGCGGCGTAATTCGGCGTAACCCGGTCGATATCGTCACGATCCAGGAGTCCGGCTTGTCCGGAGCTCACGATGAGGACGTGCTCGAGTGGGCCGCCGACGAGGGCCGCGTTCTTCTCACCCACGATGTGTCGACGATGACAAAGTACGCGTACGAGCGTGTCGGAAGCGACCTTGAGACACGGAGCGCGCTCGGGTTCACGTTCGTTCACGTTGGCGCACCTTCACAACTCTCGTCCGAAGCCATGGCCCTCCAGGATGGCGTGCTGGAGGGAGCGAGGCGAAAAAGCATCGCCGATAGGCTCCGCCTTTACCCCGCGCTCTTTCAAAGCGGCGCTCAGAGGATCGTGGCGCACGCCGCCATAGGCGTAGACGAACGCGTCGTAAGGACCGGCTTTGTACGCCTCGCCCGTCCAGATGTTGCGCGACACGAGCATGTTGTCTTCCACTTTGACCGCTTCGAGATGGGGGAAAATCTGACCGCCCTTGCCGAACAGTCGCGTCAACAGAGGCGGGCGGGTGGTGGCGCCGAGAAACGTCGCTATCGTCTCCTGGCTCGTGATGAGGTCGACTTCTTTACCGCGGTCCAATAGATACTCGGCGACGCCCGGTCCCTGATGTCCGTACTCTTCGTCGATGACGACGATAACGTCGCCGATGTCGTGCTCGCCCTGCAGGACGTCCCAGGCCGAGACGAACCGGAAATCGTCCATGTTCTCGATTTGCGGTCGGCGCGGTGTTGCGCCGGTGGCGATAATGACCGCGTCCGGTGACTCGGCCAGCACCAACTCGAAGTTGGCTTCCGTGTGGAGGCGGATATCCACGCCTGACTTCTTGCATTGCAGCGCGGACCAACGTGTAGCGCCATCGAAATCCTGTCGCGCCGGAGCTCGCTTGGCGATCAGCGTTTGCCCACCGAGCTCGCCACTTCGCTCGAACAACACGACGTCGTGACCGGTGGCGGCCGCCACCCGCGCGGCCTCGAGGCCCGCCGGCCCTCCGCCTACCACCACCACCTTCAGCGGCGATTCGGTCCGAGGGAGCTCGGCCCAGCGGGCTTCTCTTCCGATAACTGGGTTCTGAACGCAGGTCACCCCACGTCCCGTGTAGATGCGGTCGATGCAGCCCTCGTTATATCCCATGCATTGTCTTATGTCATCGAGCTTTCGTGCCCGCGCTTTGTTGGGCATGTGCGGGTCCGCGATCAGAGCGCGGTTCATGATGCAGAGATCGGCTTGACCCTCGGCAAGGATGCGCTCCGCTTGCACCGGGTCGACGATCCGTCCCGTGGCGATCACCGGCACGTCCACGACGTTGCGGATGCTCGCGGCCAGGTAGGTGTAGCACCCAAGCTCGAACGACATGTTCGGGACAGCGGCAGCCTCACCCACATAGGTCTCGGCCGTTCCGCCGACGACGTTGAAGTAATCGAGCTTTCCGTCCGCGTTCAGCCGTCGGCAGATCTCGAGCATCCGGCTATTGTCGAGGCCACGTTCGGTGAAGTCGTCGCCGGTGACGCGGATGCCCACCACGAAGTTGGAGCCGACGCGCTCACGTACGGCATCGATGACCCTTCGTCCGAAGCGCAGGCGATTGTCGAGCTCTCCGCCATAGTCGTCGTCGCGGCGGTTGGCGTTGTCTGTCCAGAACTGATCGATCAGATGACAGTGGCTCGCCATCACTTCGCAACCGTCGAAGCCGCCTTCCTGCAGGCGGCCGGCCGCCGACGCAAAGGCTTCCACCAACTCGGACATCATCGCCTCGTCCAGCGGATGTGGGTTCTCCCGGTGATTGGGCTCCCGCATATCGCTCGGGGCGTACATGCGGTTCCACAGGTCGATGCTGCGGCCGCGCCGGCCGCGATGGGTGATCTGGCAGATGACGGGAACGTCGTATTGATGGATTTTGTCGCTGAAAGTTTTCAAGTGCGGGATGACTCGGTCGTCGAAGAGCTCCACGCCGTTCCAGTCGCGCGCGGTGCTCGTTTCGTGGATGCTCGCGGAGCCAAAGCACATCATGAAGCCGAGCCCGCCGCGGGCTTTCTCTTCGTAGTATCGACGCTCGAGCTCTTGCGGCATGCCGTCCACGGCCAAAGCATCGGCATGCGCGCTGCAGCAGATGCGGTTCTTCACCGTGAGGTGGCCGACCTGAATTGGCGTAAACAGGTGTTGAAATTCGGTCATGGTTTCTGTCCTGTTCAGTGCGCGTCAGCCTCAGGACGCTCGTTGAGGCGGTACGGGCCGCGCCGCGCGATCCTGCGTCCGCTCACTGGCTGCGGGACTCTGCTCTCAATTGTTTTTTTGAGCGGCAACGGCCGACGGGCTATCCCTTGGTCACTGTCCGTGGCTCGCCGTGGCCCCCGGCGCGGCCGCGCGCGCGGTCTGGCCGGCGCGAGTACGGCTTCGCTTGGCGGTTCGAGCCTGTGGGAGGTTTCAGGCATGGGAATCCTGTCGGGCGCGATGAAATCGTGATGGGCAAGGTAGCGCAACAGATGCCGCGCGCAGGTTTCCGGTGAGCCGGTCACGAGTTGGGAATCATTGGATTCTTTGCCACGAGAACCAGTGATAGCGATACCGAAGAGGTCGTTCAGGCGGTTCGTCGCAGAGCCTTGGACCTTGGCCGCATGACCACTCAGACGCACGCGCGGTTGGGTGCGCTGCCAGTCTATCTGCGACGCCTCGTCGGGCGATTCGCTCCCCTTCGGCGCGGCAGCGAGCACGCGCCGGCGCGAGACATAGCCGGTGCGCCGGACGGAGTCGGCGATCACCAGTACCGCCGGTCCTTGCACCAACAGGATGTCACGCGCACCGTGTCCCAGGTCCCTTACCACTTCCAGACCATCTGCCCTTCGGCGGAGGTCGACGACTTCGTAGGCCAGCGCGGCGCCGCGCCGCTCTGCCAACATGGCCGGCAGCAAATCGCCGGCATCACGGGCATCACTACAGGCACCGCGCCCCACCAGCGCGATGTCGAACGCGCAGTCCTCGAGACCGCGCGGCTCCAAAAATTGCTCGACACCAGCTGCAGCGGCGTAGCGCGCCGCGTCCTGGTCCCCCGCTCGCGTGCACGCCACAATGCTACCTTTAAGCTCGGAAAGCGCCAGTCCCAGGGCGCCGCGGTCCGACTTTGACAGCTGCGAACGTCCATCCGTTCCGAGAATCACGAGAATTTCTTGTTTCATCTGGGAGTGAGTCGCTCGGCAACCAGCTCGGCCAGGTCTTTGACTTGCATACGCTGGTCGTCCTCAAGCGATTGCTGCCCTGATTCGAGCATAACTTTGCAGAACGGGCAGCCGGTGACCAAAGTGCGCGCCCCGGTCTCGGCCGCTTCCTTCACCCGAAGGTTCTCCACCCGATCCTTTCCTTGGACGTCCAACCACATGGCGCCGCCGCCCGCGCCACAGCAGAAGGACTCCCGACCGTGGCGCGCCATCTCTCGGCGCTCGCCGCCCGCGACGGCGTCGATCACGCGGCGTGGTGCTTCGGTCTCGCCGTTGCCGCGCCCCAGGTAGCAGGGGTCGTGGAAAGTCAACGGTTGTGAGCCGCCCTCGGTCACCGGCAGTTTTCCGCTCGCTATCAAACGGTCCAGGAACTGGCTATGGTGCTCGACCTCGAAAGCGCCGCCCAACTCCGGGTATTCATTCTTGAAGGTGTTGTAGCAGTGCGGGCAATGGGTCAGCACTTTTCTCACGGAGTGGCTCGCTAAAAGATCAATGTTCTCGCGAGCCCGTTCTTGGAACAGACCTTCCTCGCCCATACGGCGGGCCGGATCTCCGGTGCAGCGTTCCCGGCACCCAAGGATGCGGTACGGGATGTCCAAATGATCCAGGATCGTGACCATCGCTCGGCTCACCGACTGCCCGTCTGGGTCGAAGCTGCCCGCACAGCCAACCCAGTAGAGGAGCTCGATGGCTTCACCGTCGCGTGCCACCGGTAGCCCGAGACCTTGCGCCCAGTCCATGCGCTCGTCATTGTCTCGGTGGAAAGGGTTGAACTCCGCGGCCGTGCCCTCGAACAACTCCTCGGCAGCTTCGGGCACCGTGCCCTGCTCTACCAAGCCGCGGCGGAGATCGATGATCTCGTCATAGACGTCAATACCCACGGGGCAAGTTTGGTTGCAAGCGCCACAGGTGGTGCAAGACCAGATGACATCGTGCGAGAAGCGCCCGACCTGATCGGCGTAGGACACCGAAGGGCCTGCCTCGGTCACGGCCTGGCGAATCCCGAGGACGATATCGCGTGGTGCCAAAGGCTGTCCCACTGCTTGGGCCGGGCAGACTTCGTTGCATCGACCGCAGGTCGTGCAGGCATCGGTTTGCATCAGGTCGATCCACGTAAGAACTGGTGCCGAGGTCCGAAGCTCGGCCAGCGGACGCGTGCGTCGCCGTCCCCAGCTGGCCCCGCTATATACCATGTGGCTGAAGAGCGGCCACGGCAGCAGAGCAAAGAACAGCGACGAGACGACGGCATGTCCCACCCATAGGGCGCGATGCCACAGGAGCGCGGTTTCGTTCTCGACACCCGAGAAACGCAGCGCCCCGGCAATCGCGTAGCCAACGACGCTGAAGCTCTCGAACGCAGGCATGTCGACCGCAATCCGCGATCCCTCGAGGAGGAAACCACTGATGGCGATGGCGAGCAGCAGCCAGGTGAGGGTGGCGACCCACCAGCGGGACAAGAGACGGTCGCGTTTCGAAACATATCGCTGCCATAGAAACATCAGGAGCCCAACGATGAACACGAGCCCACCGAGGTCGACGAACAGCGACGCCCACAAATAAAATGCGCCGTAGAAGAAGTGCAAGGGAGTGCTGTGCTCTAGAAAGACGATAGAGGTGCCCATGAAAAGCGCGACAAAACCGTAGAACGTGCAGAGATGGGCTATGCCAGCAAAACGGTCTTCCAGGAGTTTCTGGTGGAAGGTCAGATATTTGATGACGTCCAGAACACGCGCGCGGTCGCTCGGCGCGGTAGTGGCGCCTCGGCGTTCGCGGAAGCGCTGGACGAAAATGACGGCGGACGACGCGTAAGCGGCGAAGATTACGCCATAGAACCAGGGCACCAACCACCCCGGCACATTGCCCAGGATCTCGCGGGTGACGTCGGCCGAGCTCATCCCTTGGCCTTGGCCGAGAAGCGCTTTTCGAGCGCCTCCATTACTGGATAGAGGTCCGCGACAAGGCCGAGATGAGCGACGCGAAAAATGGGTGCCTCCGGATCGTTGTTGATGGCGATGATGTGGCGCGCCTCGGCCATGCCCGCCAGATGATGGCTGGCACCGCTGATCCCACAGGCGACATACAGTTCTGGAGTGACCGTGCGCCCGGTTTGCCCAACCTGGCGCTCCCGCTCGATCCAACCGAGGTCTACCGCTACACGGCTCGCCGCGATCCCGGCGTGCAAATGATCGGCCAATCGCCGAAGGGCAGTAAACCCTTCCGGGTTACCGAGCCCGCGCCCACCTGCCACCAAGCGGTCGGCGTAGCGGATATCGACCGTGCGCGGGTCCGGTGGGATGGTCGCCTCGACGGAGACCGTCTCGTCCGCCGCTGCGGGCTCGCATAGTTCGACGTCTCCCCTGCGCCCCGGGACCGGCGTGGTCGATTCCGCCACCCCTGGCTTCAGCGTCAGGACGGCGGTCTCGTTCGGAGCCACGGTGACTTTGCGACAGTGGCGTCCCGAGGCACTGAGCACGGTGACGCTAAGCTCGCCTCGGGTCACTTCAGCGAGTAGGGAGGGTGAGCACAGGTGCCATCCGGCGCGCACAGCGAGGCGCGCGGCCCACTCGCGTCCGTCCGGAGTCCCCGCGGCCAAGACGAGCCGTGGTTTCAGTGGGAGCAGGTATCGAACCGCAGTGGCCGCACGTGTGGCGGGACCTGTCGCATCAGAGACAGCTTCGAGGACTCGGTCAGCGCCGTGCTCCCACAACCGCGCCGTGTCACGCCGCTCCCGCCCGACGAGGAGGACGCCGACCTTGCATGCGAGCGCTTTGGCTAGTCGACGGGCGTCGCCGAGTCGCTCGAGCGTGTGGTGGGAGATGTCGTCATCCAGAACCCAGACTTTGTGCTCGTCGGTGCTCATTCGCGTCGTCTCGGGGGGGGGGCTCACTTCTCTTTGGCGCGGCCAAACTCGGTCTCGCTCATCGGCTTGTCGTAATCCGGCTGCCAGACGCCTTCACCGTCCGCGATTTTCCCCAGCGCCCGGGCCATTTCCCGGACGTGCACAGCCACGGAGCCACAGCAGCTTCCGATGTAGTCGACGCCGAGCTCTTTGGCCTTCCGGGCGAACTCCCCCATCTCGTAGCGCGTCAGTTGAAGCGGATCGAGCTCGTGCGGAAAAGCCGGCGGGACGCTGAACCAGGGCTTTTCATCCGTGCAACGAAACGCGACCGGTTGAGCGGCGATCAAACCGTCCGTGGCGGCGCGTAGGTCCTCGATGAGTGGCCACATGCGAGCGGGGTCGCGCATGCAGTTGATGCCGACGATGTCGGCTCCTTCGGAAACGAGTGTTTTCATGCATTCAGAGATGGCCGCACCGTCATCGCTCATGGGCTCGCCACGAAAGGCCATGGTGATCATGACCGGAAGATCGGAGAGAGCCTTGGCGCTCGCGAGGCAGGCGCGCGCTTCGCCGAGATGAAAGAAGGTCTCTCCAATGATGAAATCGACACCTTCGTCCACTTGCCACCCGATCTGCTCATCGAAGAGCTCACGTGCGAGCTCAGGGGATTCCGCCCACTTCCACGTGGGCGACAAGTCTGCAGCAACGAGCGCTTGCTCGCCGGCAACCTCTTTCGCCAGACGCGTGGCTCTGCGATTGAGCTCCTCGACCTTATCGGCCCGCCCCACCGTACCGAGCTTCTCGCGCGAGCCGTAAAAGGCCATGACTTGAAGAACCTCGGCGCCGGCTCGCAGAAACTCTCGATGGAGCTCGCGCACCGCGTCGGGATGCTCGAGCGCCGCCTCAGGAGTGAACGGTCCAGCCTGGGCGACGCAGCGACGCTCCAACTCCAAGATGTAACCCCCGTCTCCCAGAACCGGTCCTTCTTTTAGTCGCTCCAAAATGGACGCTGTCATCTCGCACCTCGCTAGCGGGATCTCATGAGTAAGTAGAAACCAAATCCACCGGCCATTCCGGGGAGCACTTCGTAAACGGAGTCGGATAAGCCGAGTCCGTAGCGCCAGCCGAGCATACACCGAGGCCGGCGAGGATCATCCCCAAGGCTGTCCACGTATCGACTGGCCACCGAAAGGCCCGCACCACGAGAAGGGGCCCCAAGGTCGAGGCGAGGGCGGACCACGCAAGAACGACGAGAAAGAAGACGCTCCCCGAGCCGGCGACAGCGATGACGAGAACGATCGCGGTCATGAGAACCGTCCCTAACTTCGCCATCGTGTAGGACTGCCGCCATCGCGGAAAAAGATCTTGAGTCAGTGCCGCAGAGCAAGAAAGAATCTGCGAGTCCGCGGTCGACATGGTCGAGGCGAACAATCCCGCTAACACAAATGCCACGAGCACGGGAGGCAAGAGCTCGCTCGAGAGCAAAGGCAAAGCAAGCTCGGCGTCGAACTCCGACGACGAGCTCAACAATACACGCGAAGCCAACCCCACCGCAATCGCGGCCGCCGAGAACAGGCTGTACCAGACAACGTAAACGCGCCTAGCGAGCCCGATATGCTCTGGCTTATCGATGGCCATGGCCCGCACCATGACATGCGGCTGGCCACAAACACCAATCCCCGCGGTAATCCAGCTGACGAGGTAAATAGCGAAGCCGAATTTCAAGTTCGGCGGGATGGGATTGGTCAGCTGCGGGTCGATCGCGGCGAGGCTGCTCCAAAGCCCTGAAAAGCCACCGGTCTGACTCATCGCCACGAACAATAACACCGACATGGAGCCCAGCATGACGACGGACTGCATGGCGTCCGTCCAAATCGAAGCTCGGATGCCTCCGAACAGACAGTAAAGGCCAACGATCAGCGCTCCGATCACGATACCGACCACCTCGTCCCAACCGAACAGGACGTGAAGCGCCTTCGATCCTGCCTTGAGCTAGGCCGCGGCGTAAAAACTGAGGAACAAGAGCGTAATGAACGCACTCGCACGGACGACCCACCTCCCGCGCGCACCGAGCCCTTCGCCAAGAAAAGACGGGATGGTCAGCCAACCTTCTTCCTGCGAGCGCCTGCGAACTTTCTCGTGAATAAAACGCCACGCGAGATAGTCTCCGCCGATCCAGCCGACCATCAGCCACATGGCGGAGATCCCTACCGAATAAGTGAATCCTATGAGTCCGATGAACATATAGCCGCTATTGCTGGTCGCGGCCGCGGAAAGGGCCGTCAACCAAGGACTCACACTTCGACTGGCGAGCAGATAGTCTTCGGTGGTGCTTCGTTTCCTCGTGGCGGCATAAGCCCCGGCGAGAAGAAACAAGGACATAATTAACAGGAAGCTGAAAATGACTGTATTTGACATGTGCGTCAGCTGTCTACCAGAGGCGCCAGGCAGAAATTGGATGGCCATCATACGGCGTCGCGCGGCGCAGTGTCATCCCTCTAAGATGGATGATCGCGACGTCGAGAGTGCTATTCTGACGGGTCATGGTGATGTTTTTTTGGCTCGTGCTCGCTCAAAGTGTCGAGATCGAACCGTTGGGCGACTTCGCGCTTGCTTATCGCGCCGATTACGTCGGCTCGGAGCGCTGCGGCACGTGCCACCAGGATCTCGTCGAGCAAGGGAAGACCCACCACATGGCCCAGACCGGGCGTCCCGCGAATGCAAGCGACCCGCTTTTTTCGATCGCGGCGGACGAAGGCTCCCAGACGATTCCACGCGCCGAGGACGTTTCTGCAATCCTGGGCTCGGGAAAGCACGGGGTCACCCCGATCCGGGCCGCTCCCGGACGTACCATCCGCGAGCACCTGCTGTCTTACTCGGCCGTTCTCGGAAGGTGGTTCCGCACACCGGGCACGGAAGACACCGACGACCCTCTGGGAAGCCTCCGGACAGTCGAAGGGTCACGGGAGTGCCTCGCCTGTCACGCGACCACGATCGCTTGGAAAGACAATGTCTTCGACGCGTCGCAGTCCGAGCTCGGGATTCAATGTGAGCGATGCCACGGTCCCGGAAGCGCGCATATCGACGCTGTCGCAGACGGTTCTCTGGGGGCAACCAAGATCTTCAACCCAAGCGTTCTCACAAGACACGGGCAAGTACGTTTTTGCGCGCAGTGCCACCGTCAACCCATCGACCTCGAACCGCTCGAGGTGCTAGGGCGCACCAAGAAGCTCGCGCGTCACGCGGGCGCGGGACTAATGATGAGCGCATGCTTTCGCTCGTCGCCGCGCGATCGCACGCTGACCTGCACCGACTGCCACAGTCCGCATAGGAACACCGCTGCCGCCGATCACGTCCAATATCGTGAAATGTGCTTGCGTTGCCACGCCGAGCCCGGTCCAGCGCACGAGTACGAGCGGGTCACACCGGCTTCGGACTGCATCGGCTGCCACATGCCGAAGGAGTCGGAGGGTTTCTACGGCATGACGTTCACCGATCATTGGATTCGGGTGCCGGGTGGGGCGGCGCGTCAACGTGACGACCTGAACTACCTCGAGCTTCTCTACCGCAACGAGTGGGAGATCGA
>SMYC01000034.1 GCA_004356105.1 Acidobacteriota bacterium
AGCGACACTCCTTTTGACCACACTTCATAAACCGCTCGGACACCGAGCCGCGGCGCATCGGAGTCGGCTCGGCCAGTTCCTTAGCAAGCTTACGAACAACTGTGGGGATCGGTTCTCGGGGCATCATCTTTATCTCCTACGGTCATTATAGCCGTAGGATTAGAGTTCGCAAAACTACTACGTTCCGCGCGATCCGAGCTTCCTCACACTGGTGACGTGCGCCCGCCTTGAGCCGGGGTCTCATTGAGTGGATGATTCGCGGAGCGCGGCACGCGGCGAGGAAGGGAAACCCTCTCGCCGCGTCCAGTAGCGTCGCATGACGCGGCGATACAACGCCCCAAGAAACAATTTCGAGGTGGGGTGTTTTCGGGCTCCGTTCTTGTTGAAATCTGGGGTCGGAATCTGACATCATAGGACGAACGAGACCGTTTCTGGGCCGCGCTCGGACGGCGTGCCGAAGGGGCTCGAACCGACGGGGTTCGATCTGTGCATACTTTCTTCGCAGGAATCGTGGGAGCCACACTTGCTTGCACGCAAGTCGTGGCAGCACAGGAGGAGTTTGCGCTCCCGGAAGGCATGATGGCGCTCGCCGAGCAGCACGCGATGGTCGAGGACTATTGCGTGATGTGCCACAGCGATGCAGCGCTGACGGGCGGCCTGACCTTGGAGTCCTTCGACGCGTCGGAGCTCGGGCGCGATACCGAAGTTGCGGAAAAAATGCTCCGCAAGCTCCGCACCGGCATGATGCCGCCCTCCTATGCCTCTCGGCCTGACCGAGCCGAGGTCGCAGCCTTCATAAGAGCACTCGAGGCGAGGATCGACACGGCCTATTCCTCGAGCCCCAACCCAGGACGGCGAGACTTCCAGCGTCTCAACCGCGCCGAATATAGGAGCTCCGTCTCCTACCTGCTCGCGCTCGACGTCGACGTCGCCGCGCTCTTGCCGCCGGACACGGTAAGCCACAGCTTCGACAACATCGCCGACGTTCAAGGCATGTCGCCAACGCTCATGGACAGCTACATGCGCGCAGCCGACCGAGTCAGCCGTCTCGCCGTGGGCGATCCCACGGCCGACCCGAGCGAGGTCACGTTCAAAGTCCCGCGAACGGCATCGCAGACGCGTCGCGCCGAAGGCGCACCGTTCGGAACGCGCGGTGGCATCTCTGTCGTCAACATCTTCCCCGCCGATGGCGACTACATCTTCAAAGCGCTGCTTCACGGCTCGCCCGACGGCTTTCTCTTCGGCCGTCCGGCCCAGAATGAGCAAATCGAGGTTTCAGTAAACGGCGTGCGGGTCGCGCTCTTGGACGTCGATCCCTTGCTCTCCGAGACCGAGCTGAACGGTTTGACGATTCAGAGCGAGCCCATTTATGTCAAGGCGGGCCCGCAGAGGGTCACAGCCGCCTTTCTCGTTCATTCAGAAGCTCCCGTCCAAGACTTGCTCATCCCGATCGAGCACACCCTCGCCGACAGCCAAATTGGCGTGGATTACGGCGTCACGACCGTGCCGCATCTTCGCGACTTCAACATCAGTGGCCCGTATAACGTCACCGGCGTCTCCGACACGCCCGCCCGGCGCCGCATTTTCATCTGCCGCCCGACGACTTCCGAAGAAGAGCTTCCCTGCGCCGAAGAGATCGTGACCAAGCTCGCGAAGCGCGCTTATCGCCGCCCCCTCGTCGATGCGGATCTCGAAGCCTTCATGTCGTTCTATGCGATCGGGCGCGAGGGAGGCGACTTCGAGAGCGGCATCAAGATGGCTCTTCAAGCGATCCTTGCAAGCCCGAGCTTCATCTTTCGTCTGGAGCCGTCGCCGTCGCACGCGGAGCCCGGCGAAAGCTACCTCATTGCAGACGTCGATCTCGCGTCGCGTTTGTCGTTTTTCTTGTGGTCGGGCCCTCCCGACGAAGAGCTCTTGGCGCTCGCCGCGGACGGAAAGCTATCGGACGCCGAAATCTTCGACCAACAAGTCCGTCGCATGGTGGACGATGAACGATCGGTGACGCTCGCCACGCGCTTTGCGTCCCTGTGGCTGCGGCTCCAGGACCTCCACAAGCTGCACCCGGACGCTTTGACCTATCCACTCTATGACGCGACCCTCGCGGACGCGATGAAGCGCGAGACCGAGCTGTTCTTCGAAAATCTCGTGCGCGAGGACCGAAGCGTCGTCGAGCTTCTGACCGCCGACTACACTTTCGTCAACGAAAGGCTCGCGCGGCATTACCGTATCCCTAACGTCACCGGCGACAGGTTCCGCCGGGTCCCGCTCGACGGCATCAACCGAAACCGACGAGGGCTTTTCGGCCATGGCAGTATTCTCGCGCTCACTTCCATCGCCAATCGCACCTCGCCGGTCCAGCGCGGGAAATGGGTCATGGAGGTCTTGCTCGGAAGCCCGCCTCCCCCGCCGCCGCCCAACGTGCCTGCGCTAGAGGAGACGGAGGCCATCGCGGGCGACAGACGTCTTTCGGTGCGCGAGCGCATGGAGTCACATCGCGCGAACCCGGCCTGCAACTCGTGCCACGCGGTGATCGACCCCATCGGCCTCGCACTCGAGAATTTCGACGTGACCGGCGCGTGGCGCACGAAGGATGACGGCGTTCCGATCGACGCGACGGGCGAGCTCTATGACGGAACCCCACTCGACGGCCCGCTCGGCCTTCGCGACGCGATGCTCAATTATCAAGACTCTGTCATCCTGACCTTCACCGAAAGCCTCATGACCTACGCGCTCGGACGAAGGGTCGAGTATTTCGACATGCCGGCAATCCGTAAGATCACGGCCGACGCCGCCAAGAACGACAACCGGATGTCCTCCTTCATCCTCGGCGTCGTGAACAGTGTGCCGTTTCGGATGAGCACCGTCGAGACTGAGGATGCCGAAACTGTGGCTGTCGTTCAAAATCCGTGAGGAGAGTCAAGTGTACGTAACGAACAAACACATATCCCGCCGTAGCGTGCTGCGCGGTATGGGCGCGACGGTGGCGCTTCCGATGTTAGAGGCGATGATCCCCGCCCGCAAAGCCTGGGGGGCGACCTCGGACCCGACGCGTTTGGTGTGCATGGAGATGGTGCATGGCGCCGCCGGCAGCAACAAGATCGGCGCTGAGAAAAACCTTTGGGCACCCGCGGCCGTGGGCCACGATTTCGACCTGACCCCGAGCAGCTTGAGCCCACTCGAGCCCTTTCGCGACTACGTCACGATCGTGAGCAACACCGACTGCCGCAACGCCGAAGCGTTCACACCGCCGGAAACGGGCGGTGACCATTTCCGCTCGAGCTCCGTCTACCTCACGCAGTCACATCCGAAGCAAACCGAAGGCTCGGACATTACCGCGGGAACGTCGCTCGATCAGATCTACGCCCAGCGGTTCGGCCAAGACAATCCCATCCCCTCGATGCAGCTTTGTATCGAGAACGTGGACCAGTCGGGCGGCTGCCTCTACGGCTATGCCTGCGTCTACATGGACACGATCAGCTGGGCGTCGGCGACAGAGCCGCTCCCCATGATCCGCGATCCGCGCCTTGCCTTCGACCAGCTCTTCGGCTCCGGCGGAAGTCCGGAAAAGCGTGCCGAACGGCGCCAGGCCCATCGCAGCATCCTCGACTGGATCCCGAGCGAAGTCGCGCGGCTCAAAAGAACGCTTGGCCCGAGCGATCGGAACCGGCTCGATGCCTATCTCGAGAACATCCGGGAGATCGAGCGGCGCATCGAGAAAGTCGAAGAGCGCAACCAGAGCGGCGAGCTCCGCGAGCTTCCGGATGCGCCCATCGGCGTGCCCGACTCCTACGGCGAGCACGTCGAGATCATGTTCGATTTGATGACGCTCGCTTTCGTGGCCGACATGACGCGCGTGGTCTCGTTGAAAATGAGCCGCGACGTCTCAGGACGTTCGTTTCCCGAGAGCGGCGTTTACGAAGGCTTCCACAATGCCTCTCATCACAGGAACCAGGAGCCCAACGTCATCAAGCTCTCGAAGATCAACCGCTACCACGTGAGCCTCGTGCCCTATCTGCTGAAGAAGCTTCAAGACGCCGAGGAGAACGGGAGCAATCTTCTCGAAAAGAGCTTGATCCTCTACGGCTCTCCGATGGGAGACCCGAACATTCACAACCACAAACGCGTCCCCTTCTTTCTCGCGGGCCACGCGAATGGCCAGCTCCCGGGGAACCTTCACATCAAAGCGGCCGACGAGACGCCGATGGCGAACGCCATGCTGAGCATTCTGCACAAGCTCGGCTTCGACGATCGTGAGTCGTTCGGAGACAGCACCGAGCCGCTCGACTTGACGAGCGTTCCAGTGAGCCAAACGGAGGTCACGGGGTAGGCCATGAGAGAGATGGGATATCGGATGATTCTCGCGCTTGGCGTTTTTGCTTTGGCGGCAGCAGGGCCGCTCGACGTCGAGATGAGCCCCTTCCCCATCGCGGACGCGGCGGAGCAAGGCGACCGTGCAACGGTACGCGCTTTGTTACAGCAAGGCATCGACGTCAACGCGGCTCAAGGCGGAGGTACGACGGCGCTCCACTGGGCCGCTCGCGCGAACGACGTCGAAATGGCGGAGATGCTCCTCTACGCGGGTGCGAACGTGCGCGCGACCACTCGGCTCGGAGCTCATACGCCTCTCCTCTTCGCGAGCAAGCACGGGAACGCGTCGATGGTCGAAACGCTTCTCGCTGCAGGGGCCGACGCGAGCGACGCTACGACGACAGGCGCGACCGTGCTCATGTTCGCCTCCGCCTCAGGAAGCATCGAGTCCGTCCGGCTCCTTCTCGATCGCGAGCCCGACGTCAACGCCCGCGAGTCGAGCGGCGGCCAAACGGCTCTCATGTTCGCCGCGGCCAATGGTCGACACCCGGTGATCGAGGTTCTCATCGAGCGCGGCGCCGACGTGAGCCTCTTGACCGACGTCATCGACGTGCCGACGCTCAACAAAGCGATCCAAGACGGTTTCAAGAAACGACTCGAGGATTTGCGCAAGGCACGCGCCGAAGCCGCGGGCGACGACGTAGCGCAAGTAGAGGACGAAAAGCCCAAAAAGAGCTTCTTCGCGAAGCTCTTTGGCTGGATGATCCCTGGTGGCGGCGAGGAGAAAGCACCGCCTCGGCGCCGGCGGGAGCCGTTCGGTGACCGCGTAGGCAAGCAAGGCGGGATGAGCGCACTTCTTTTCGCGGCGCGGCAAGGCCACCCGGACTCCGTCCGAGTGCTTCTCGAGGCGGGCGCGGACATCGATCGGGTCGCCGAAGGCAGCGAGACGAGCCCGCTCCTCATCGCGACGATGAACGGCCACTTCGATCTCGCCAAGCTTCTCGTCGACGAGGGCGCGGACCCGAATCTTGCGAGCGAGCCGGCAGACGTCACGCCGCTCTACGCGACGATCAATCTAGCTTGGGCGCCGCGGGCGGCCTACCCGCAACCGACCGCGCACAAACAACAAAACCTCACCCATCTCGAGCTGATGGAAGCGCTCCTTTTAGCGGGCGCGGACCCGAACGTTCGCGTGAAGAAAAAAGTGTGGTTCATGGGCTATAACTTCGACCGCTCGTCGATCAACGAGACCGGCGCCACACCTTTTTGGCGCGCCGCCTACGGAAGCGACGTCGCTGCAATGAAGCTTCTACGCGCCTTCGGCGCCGGCACGAATATCCCGACGAAGAATGCCGGAGTTCGTCCGCCAGTCGCGAACCAGCGCGCGCGGGAGATCAAGGACGTGTCCGGGCTCGAGCCCGTTCCTGTCGGCGGGCCCGCGATGTCACCGCTACACGGCGCGACGGGCGCGGGCTATGGCGAAGGCTTCGCCGCGAACGACCATCGCAACCACCCGGCCGGTTTCATGCCCGCCGTCCGTTATCTCGTGGAAGAGTGCGGGGCAGACGTGAACGCGCGCGATCAGGAAGGCAGCACGCCGCTTCACAACGCCGCCTCGATGGGTCACGTCGAGCTGATCGAGTATCTCCTCTCGAAAGGCGCCGACGTCACCGCCATCAACCGTGAGGGGCGCTCCACCGCCGATATGGCCAATGGACCCGTTCAGCGCGTGCAACCGTTCCCGGAGGCGCGCGATCTTCTCGTGAGCCTCGGCGCGGTGAACAACAACCGCTGCGTCTCCTGCTGAGCTCGCTCACCTTGAAAGCGTATCGACGAAAAGAGGAATGAACCGTTTCGTTTGAAATCCACGCTATCCCGCCGCCGACGTCGTGGACGACGCACTCTGGTTCGGGGTCGCCATGCCGGCCCTCCGTCGTGAGAACGAACAGCCGAAATCAAGTGGAGGGGCCAGCAGGCGCGAGCTTTTCCTGGAGCCAGAGATTCACGAGAGTCTCTACGGAGACGCGACTTTTCCTGGCTCGTTTTTCGAGCTCGTCGACAAGCTCCTTCTCGATCGCCACAAAAGTTCTGTGCTCTCCCGATTTACCTCGAACTGGACATTCTCCGACGGGTAAGACCGCCATGATGGTGGTGCCGGTGCGCATGGGCGCGAAATTAGAGGTGAGCAGGGCCGAGCGGCTTTTCGAGGGTTCCTATCAGCTCGACATCGTGGGGCATCCCGGCTTCGACGTCTCACCCGATGGTCAACGCTTTCTCGTGCTCCGCCGCGACGCGAGCAGTCTCGAAATCCGAGTCGTGACGTACTGGTTCGAAGAGCTCGAGCGCCTCGCACCCAACAAAACTGATGTCGACGGAAGGTGGAATCGATGCGTTTTAAGAACGCTTCCAGGTGTTGGCTCGCGATCGGGCTCGCGCTCGTTGCTTCGGCACGTGCCGTGGCGCAGAAGCCCAAGATCGCTGTCTTTTCGGGTCCAACGGCCACGATCCAGAACAGCGAGGCCCTCATCACGAGCGACAAAGCCAGGGCGAAATACGGGCTGAGGCGACTCACGAACTCCGATGGCACGCCGATCGACTTCGATGCGCTTCGCCCACAACGCTTGGCGGCACCCGTGACGATCTATGTCGAGGCATTCACGGCGCATCCTCTCGAGTCGGACATGGCCGAGCTATACGCCCCGCCGGATGGCTACACCGATCCCGACACGGGCGCTTTTCACAAAGAGCGCCAGGGGCCTCGCGACGTCGCCGTTTACGAAGTGACGCTCCATCCGGATGACGGTTTGTATCTGCTCCCCTACATGGCGCGCCAGGCAGACGGCCGCCCCTGGGAGGGTCACTGCGTATCGCCGGGAGCTCCTCCCGAGCAGTGCCGCGTGCCCTTCTATCCCGACGCATCACGGATTTTCGAGGAGATCGATCGGCTAGGACTCGGCAGCGGCGGCAGAAACAATCTCCTTGGCTCCAAGGCCGCATTCGACTTCTACCGCCCTGCCCCATCGGGAGGCTACCGCAAGGGGCTCCGCGCGGAGAAGAGGACCGATACGGGCGATGGCGACATCCCCGAGGAAAGCTGGGGCCGGGACTTCTTCACCTATACGCCTCACTACGAAGCTCCCGCGATGCCAACCTTGGCGCGCCTGACCAACGTGGTGCAGAGGGCGCTTTCGAGCGGAACCTACGAAGGCGCGATCTGGCTCGAAGGGAGTCCCACGACTGAAGAAACGATCTACTGGCTCGGTTTGTTGATCGATACGACGGTGCCCATCATCGGCAACTCCTCGCAGCGGACGCATGGGATGCTCAGCAACGACGGAGATCGCAACATCGTCGACTCGGTGGACTACATCGTGTCGGGCATCTGGAAGGATGACGCCGGCAAAGACAAGGTCGGCGCTGTCATGATTCAGGAAGAACAGATCTTCACCGCCCGCGACGTCCAGAAGGGAGACGATCGACCTGGAGGCTACGTCGCGACCGGCGGCCACGGAGGCATCGTCGGCGGTATCAATCCCATCGTGCTCACATTCCTCCCGACGAAGAAACACACCTACTTGTCCGAGGTGAACCTGACCAAGCTCCCGGCGCGCGTTTCAGGCGTGCGGCGAGACCGCGAGCGGATCGTGCACGTCGACGTTTCGGTCAAGGACTCACGAGGCGATCTTCTACCAGCCGCAATCCCGAAGGTGACGATCGTCAAACATGCGAGATATCTGCAGGGCGCTCTCTCGGACGATGGGGCGGCGGTCGTGGAAGTGACGTCCCGCATCGACAAGAACCTCGAAAAGACGGGCCTGTCGGGCTTCGTCCTCGAAGGCAACGCTCCTTACTCGGCGGCCGACGAGGCGACGATGGCGGCGCTCCGATACGCGGCCCTTCGAGGCATGCCCGTCGCGCGCGTCGGCCGCGGGCATCACGAGGGGATCACCCCGGGAAATCCAAACGACCTCTTCATCGAAGGAAGCAACTTGACCGCCACGAAGGCTCGTCTTCTGTTGATGGCGTGTCTCATGAAGTTCGGAAGCCTGCCATTGCCCTCGGACCCCGAGCACCCGACGGACGCGGAGCTCGACGCGATACGGTCGCGAGTCGCATCGTATCAAGCAGTTTTCGATTCGCACTGAACGAGGCGGCGCGTGAGCGCCGTCCGGACGGAGCTCGACCTGAGGCTTCAAGAGGGTCGACCCAAATGTAGTCACCGCGCTCAATCGAGCAATTCAGTATGCCGCTTAGCTGCTTTTCGTTGAGCTTCAGTTGCTGACGAATCGCGTCGGAGTGAGGTAAGTCCCCTGAGCCGCGCGACCGTCTCGTTCGGGTGACGACCTTGCCGTCATACTCAAACCAAGCGAGCCGATGGTTGCTGCCCTCTCGTGTTCGCAGATCTAGCTTACGCTCAAGGGTCTCAAAGTCGCGAAACTTAAGGGGCATCTACGCGCGGCACCGCTCAACTTTCTTCTGGAGGATCTTCCAAACGCGCTCGAGATCTGGCCCGAGGCGACGCTGCTCCTCTTCGAGTGCGAAGTACAGTTCAGCTAGGGTGTGCTGAAGATCTGTCAGCGCCTCCGCGTGGTTTGGCCCGAATCC